>JAGQWW010000419.1 GCA_020436955.1 Saprospiraceae bacterium
GAGGTGCTGTAAGTATGGATGAAAAAGGGGAACTGGTTCCTACCTTTCCCAATGCCGTGTATTGGTCTAATCAGGCGCATTGGGACTGGGCCAATCATCCCAATGAAAGAGAAAAAGCATCTTTTTTAAAAGAGAACTTCGTTCCGCTATTGGAAAAAGGGCAATTACAGATGATCAATTTTCAAAAAGGTGAGAACTTTGAAAATTGGTTACCTGGTATCACCTTGCAGAAAATATTTGGCCATACCGATGCAATGATGATGCTTCATCTGGATGCAGAAAACGGGCGTTTCATCTATTGTGCTGACCTGATTCCTTCCAGTATGCATATCAGTATGCCTTATGTAATGGCTTACGATGTGCGCCCTTTGGAGACCTTGCATGAAAAGGGGACCTTGTATGAAATGGCCTTGGAAAACAATGCAAAACTGATTTTTGAACATGACCCTACAGTAGCATGGGCTTCTATTACCATGGATGAAAAAGGTCGGGTTCGATTGGGTGAGGAATCAGGGGCATTTATTTAATTTTGAACCATTTAATTATGGAATAGTATGAAAACTGTTCTCCTTATTTTCTTCGCATTTTTCAATAGCGCTATAGTGCTGGCCTGTTCTTGTGCCGGCCCAGACACCTTTTGCCGATCCATTCAGAAAGATAATATTGTTGTAACAGCCAGGATGGGGATAGAATTAGAATCAACTATTTTTGAGTTTTTTATCGTCGAGTCCCTGTATAATGATATTACGGAATCAAGGATTGTTTTACAGTCTCAGACAGGATTTTCCTGTGATGCTTATCTGAATCAATACGCCTACGGAGATACAGTCATTCTAAATCTGGATCCCATACTCAACCCTGCTCCAGATGATACCATTCACTACCGTGTTACCTTTTGTGGAGTGAACCATTTGCGCTATTTAGGAGGCTATGTGCTAGGTGCAATTTCGGAAGGCGTAGAACAATTGGCTTTTTCTTCCTTCAAGTCCTTGGTGTTGGAGTGTCAGCGACAAAATGAAGTTTTAAATAACCAATTAGAAATCACCCTGAATCCAAATCCTGTGGATAACCTGCTCACAATCAGGGCTAGAAACCAGGATATTGTTAAGGTTCAACTGTTTGATATTTCCGGAAGAGAAATGGATCTTTATTACAATTCAGACTATACTACCCTGAAAGAGATTCCTTTCAGCCATTATCCTGCAGGAGTATATTTCATTAAAATTGTGGCGAGCCTGGAAGAGCGAGTCTTTAAAGTTGTCAAATCCTGATAACCGGTTAATTCCATTTTGCTGACCTTTCCGGGTTAAATGCCAAAAATCTGGTTGAGCTTATGATGCCTACAATTAACAAACCGATGATGACCAGCAGTGTAATTTCTAAGATTAAATTGGATTGACCGCTTAACAAGGTCTTATCGAAGTCACTCTTTATCAGTTGTCCTTCTTTGGTTTGGATGGTCGACAATTTAGCTAATGCATCAAATGCCTGCAAGGTTAAATCACCATGTTTTTGATGTAGGGATTCGTTATCGTTGATGTTATTGAAGGCTAATTGACCTTCAATATCAAAAAGGATTTCATGCAGATTTTTAAACTTGAAAAATTGAATGTCCTCTTCCAGCGTCAGATAGGTTTCTTCATACAGGGCAATCACACTATTCATTTCACCATTTAATACTTCCAACTCAGCCTGTACTTTTTCATTGTTGATGTTTTCATATCCTTTGATTTGAAATATGTCCTGCTTGGTTTTAAGCTTGTCATATAGGTTGAATAAATAGCTTTCCGCCATTAAGCGATCCTGATAAATGGAATGAAAAGAAGCTTCCAGCTTTTTATAATTATACCGATCATACACCTTCGCCAGTAGGATCAACACCAAAACCGATGATAGTAAAATGGCAACCTTTGTTCTGTTTTTGGATGTAATAAATCGACTCATTTTTAAAAGTATTAGGTGTAGGTCTGTGGAGTGTTCAAGAATGAAGCGTAGTGAGTTTTACTTTTATGAAGTTATGGGTTAAGTATGATTTTTAAAAATGAAAGGGTGAATTATTACCTATTTGAAAAAAGAGCGTTAATCCGGTTACAGATTAACGCTCTTTTTACCAAAAGCGAAATTCAAAACGCCTTTTTATTGTCCTGCGCTCAACTTAAAGAATTGCTCCAGGTCAGGAAGAACGATAATTTCTGTTCTTCTGTTTTGAGCTCTTCCTTCGTTTGTATCGTTGCTTGCTTTTGGAATGTATTCTCCACGTCCACCGGCAGTCATACGCTCTGGTGAAACATTGTATTTCTTCTGTAGCATTCTAACTACAGCAGTAGAACGATGTGCACTCAAATCCCAATTGTCTTTGATACAATCTGTAGCGATTGGAACATTGTCAGTATGACCTTCAACAAGGATATCCAATTCAGAATGGTCGTTCAAGACTGTTGCGATTTTTTCCACCACTGATTCTGCAGATTTATTGATGATAGCAGAACCTGATTTGAACAATAGTTTATCAGAGATGGAAATATATACCACACCTTTTTTAACCTCTACCTGGATGTCCTGGTCGTTAACATCTGCCAATGAACGCTTAAGGTTCATTACCAAAGCTAGATTTACAGAATCTCTTCTTTGAATTCCCTGATTCAAGTCGTTGACCATTTTGGTTTGTTTGTCCAAGGTCTCCAATGATTTACGGATAGACTCTGCACCTTCGCGGCTTACAACAGATAGATCTGCCAATCTTTCCAATAAATTGGTGTTGGTTGATTTCAACAATTCGATCTGCTCTTGCAAAGTGCGGTTTTTCATTCGCTCTGATTCTAACTCGCTGCTTTTTGCGGTAACCTGAGTTTGGAAGGAACCTCTTTTGGTCTCACATTCCATCAACTTGGATTTCAATTCATCGATAGTTTGGTTGGCCTGGCTCAATTGACC
>JAGQWW010000420.1 GCA_020436955.1 Saprospiraceae bacterium
AGTAAACGAGCATCTGTTGGATATGAAACCCGGAGAGGTTTGGTATGCTGATTTTAATAAACCTCATTATGTAAATAACCCTTCGGACAGGGAAAGGATACACCTGGTATTAGATTGTAAACCAAATGACTGGTTAAGAAAGAAAGTGATGGAATAAAATGAACTAGGAATCTTTCCTAAGATGAGTCTAGCCTTTCTTTACCTGAATTTGCACTGTATCCTCAAATTCCCTGATGCTACCAAATGAGATGTCGTTTGGCGTCACAAAAAAGTCCCTTAGGTTTTCACGATGGCCTTCGTGAATGCCTTCCAACGAGGTAATTTTATTAAAGCAGCAATTTAAGGTCTTAAGATGGGTAAGATCTGAAAGTCCTTCAAGACTTTGAATAGAATTATTATTGATGTAGAGTGCTTCCAAATTCACCAGACCACTAATAGGCTCAAGAGATTCGATTTTATTGTCATTGACAAAAAGGGAAATCAGTTGATTTGCATTTTCCAACCCGGCTAGACTATCAATTGCGTTGTGGAGTAAAAAAAGGTGGGTAATATTTTCCAGTCCATTAATGCCGGAACAATTTGTTAATTCAAAGGGAATGGTAGGGTTAGGTCCCCGTGGGCCAACAAGCCTTAATACCGGGGTACTTAATAACTGTAAAAGATCCTTTTCAACCGGGGCTTCCAAAGTGTCAGGACGTCCAAAATAGCCGATATTATATGCTCTTTTCCATTGGTCTTCCAATGCGTTCCACCATTCAATCGTATTCATATTTAAAGGCATAATTTAATAACTGGTATTTTGGTTATAATTTGCAATCAGCTCTTCCTCCTGTTCAGTCAATTTGGATGGCGATTGGTATACGGCGTCCCCTTCAAATCTTGCGAAGTTATTAATCTTTTCTTCGAGAATAGATTTGTTGATATGTTTGATGCCGGTAAAATCTTCAAGGTATCGAAGAGAACCATCCGGAGAATGGATGAGGTCCTCATATTTGAGAATCAATTTAGGATGGTTTATTTTATGGGTAACCGCCTCGATAGAATTTTTCCACTGCAGGGCAAAATTTTCAATTTCCGGCAAGGTCTTAATCATATCTTTTCGTTTGGCAGATTGTACGCATGATTTTAGGTCCCTGATGAGGTAAACCAATTTTGCATTGGGCAAGGTATCTAGCGTATTCCTCAATTGAAAAGGATTCCAGCCAGGTAATTTTACACCCCAGATTGTTCGCCCTTTTTCAGCTGCAAAGTTTTCTAAAAAAGAAAGATTTGACCAAATAGATGCTTCTAATGCTTTAAGATATTCGGTAGGATAGGGAGTTAAATCAGCAATCCAATCATTTACATCGCCACTAAGTACTTTATCCATCTGTTCAATACGCCAGTCTCCTCCTTGACCCATATATAGTTTCTTGGAAACATAGAGATTGATGGCCAGATCAATGTCGTGTGCTACAGTCTCACCGTAAATTAGACTATTGGAAGAAGAACAAAAAAGTCTTTGAAGCAAAGTGCTGCCTGATCGGACAGTGGGCGCTGCAATCAAGATGGGGGAGTAATCTTGGGCTGATGGCATAAAATGGCTTGCTTTATCGCGATTTCGATGGTAAATCCTTTAACATCGAAATTTTATTTTTCCCGTTTTGGAAGGTAAATTGAACAAAAGAACCCTCTACATTTTTAAAGATTACTTTTTTAAATGTAGGAAGGTTCTCTTGTTCTATTATTTCAATAGGAGAAAGAAGGTCCGTTGCAATTTTTTTTCCTAGTGTTGGATTTTCGACATTTGAAATAATCTGCGTTGCAATTTCATGCAGGTAATCAGAAACTTCTTTGTCAAAACCGGTTAATTTCCAGGAGTTCATTGGTGAATTGTAAAACACCTCAGGTAATCCTGAAACCAAACCAAATCCCAGCACACTGTTGAATTGAATAAAGGACCTTCTCTTCATGATACAATCTAGTTAATTCCTGGAAGGATAAGTTCCCTGCAGGGCGATGATATAATTAACCACAAGATAAGGCATCATATCGTTTACTGGTTGTCCGGTGCCTTTATTTCCTGTAGCCAGGTTTTGACCATATTTTTGGTTTGTACTACCAGCGCCTGTATATCGTTGACCATTTGCCAAGACACTGCCGTTAGCTTCGTCTTTGCTGGGGTCTTCATCACTTACAGGTATTTGAACCGAGTGATGGTGAGAGGGCATTTGAGCAGGTGAAATAAGGTTTTGTTCGCTTCCACCAATCTCTCCAAGGAATCTGTTCGTCAAACCACCTCCTTGCCTTGCTCCTATAGGTACCCGCCCACGCAAATCAGGCAGTCCAAAGGTAGATACTCCATCACCTCCAAATGTTGTACCTAAAATTGAAAATAGTGCTGTGTTTTGGGAAATCGGTAATAATTGTCCATTACAAAAGGCCCAGGTCCGGGGCTCAAAATTTCCTCCAAACATTAAAATTTGACCTATAAATGGTATAGCCATGATATATAGATTTTTAATTTCTTGAAGGGAATATTCCGAATAGACAAATGATGTAATTCACCACCTGGAAGGGTTGCATGTTGTTAATGGGGTTATTTGCGCCGGTATTACCGGTTACCAAACCGGATCCATAGAATTGTCCGGCAGCGGGGGAACCAGTGTAAAAACTGCCAGCAGCCAATACATTGCCATTTGGTTCATCTGCGCTAGGATCTTCATCACTAACAGGGATTGTCAGGCCATGATTGTGGCTGGGTAATTGGTTTTCGATTAGGATGTTGGTTTCTGAACCAGCTCTTTGACCCAGGATTCTTGGTGTTAAACCGGGGCCGGTTCCGGCATGGATGGCTGCTCTACCTCTTAGATCTGGTAGTGCGAAGGTAGTTCTCCCGTCTCCACCATAGGTGGTTCCTAAAATAGAAAATAAAGCCTGGTTTT
>JAGQWW010000421.1 GCA_020436955.1 Saprospiraceae bacterium
CGCATGTTCTTTTCCAACCCCTATAAACTCCAGGCCCAAATTTTTGGCCGTTAACAGGTCCCATAGGCCATCTCCAATTGCTACGGTCCGGTCAAATTTTGAAATATTGTAATGTTCACCTGCAGTTTGGATGGCTTTTTTCACGATCTGCTCCCTTTCCGGTAACTCATCTGCACCAACAAGTAAGTCTCCATTTATTTCGAATCCGGCAGATTGTAGTTTATGTAAAGCCGGTCTACGATAAGAACCCGTTGCAAAACAAAAGGATACTACTTGTGATTGCTGTAATAAGTGAATTAGTCTTATAGCACCGGGAACTTCCGAGAATTCTATTTGACTAATACGGCTGGTTAACTCTTGTTCAAATTGGGTATAGACTTCCCTTGAAAAGGGTTTTTGTTGGTCCGTTTCATAGATTTCTTTGGCAATATAGCTATCGGTGATGTGCCGGTAGTTTTGGAAGGTGGGACCAATGTTTTGCACTCCGATGGCATGTAAGGATTCACGGAAGGCAATATGGTGCTGTTTCACACTTTCGGTGAGGGTGCCATCGATGTCGAAAATGAAAAGTATGTTGGGATTGGGATTGGGATTAATGGGATTGATTTTTTTAGGATTATGGAATGGGATTAAGGGATTGATTTATAAGGATTTAAAGATTATAGATTTTGATTAATAATGGATTAAGGATTTTGGAATGGGATTAAAAATTATGGAACCGGGATGAAGGTTGATTTTAATATGGTTTTGTGAAAATATTGGTTTGTTTTGATTTCTGGGATTTTCGTTTCTAAAAAGTTTGTTTTCTTCTCCATTTCCGTATGAATCTAAAAATAAGGTACACATGGAAAGATTAATCTAAACGGAACTCCACGGGTTGGGAAAATTGTACTTTGACAGGCTTGCCGTCTTTCATGCCGGGAAACCATCTTTTTAGTCTTTTTACTACCCTGACCGCTTCTGCATCCAGGATTGGATGCACGCTTTTTTTTATTGAAATATCCTCCAAATATCCTTGCTTATTTATGATGTATTGGACTACCACTATGCCTTCAATTTGATTAATGATGGCCTCATCGGGATACTGAAGGTGGCGCACGACATCATGCATAAGACCTGGTAAGCCACCTTGGTATTGTGGCATGGAATCAAGTTCAGTTTGATCTAAAGTTTCAGCATCTATTAAACCTTGCACCTCCTGGTAATTCTTCTTTTGAAACGCTTGGGCTGTAGGTAAGCTTTTATTTGAGTGGCAAGCCACAAATCCAATGATTAAAAATGGAAAGAGCCACCAAATGTTGGATTTCATTGAAATGATTTTTAGTAATAGAATTCATGTGTTAGGGCAAATATTAGGAAAATAAATTAGAATGGTGAAGGGAGAGTTTTTGGGAGCTTAATGTTTTGCTTCCTATTAAGGTTATATTCTATAACTAGAGTTTCTGATGTATGACGGATGGAAGATGGAAGATGAAGGATGAGGAATGAAGATTGAGGATTTGATATAAAGGATGTTTTTTGCAGGAGAACTGTGTTTTTTGGCAGCGCTCCTGCAAAGGTATATTTGTAATTATGCACTTACACGGGCCGGTGAACGGGAAACCAGTTTTTCGATTTCCTGAATCGCATCAACTGTTTCCGCCTTTGAAAGGATAAGTTGTTGCATTTTTCCGGCATTGTTGGCATATCTGGGATCGTTTAGGATTTGTTGAGTAGCTGTCCTGATTTTTCCGGGACTCGCTTTAGGTGATAATTTTAATCCACATCCCTTCAATTCAACTTTTGCACCGTTGTCATTTTGGTCCCTTCCCATAGGCAGGCAAAGGATGGGGACGCCGTTAGAAAGTGCCCTGATAATAGTACCATGGCCACCATGGGTGATTACCAGATCAGCATGGGGGAAAAGCAGGGAGTGTTTGACTGCATGCAATAATTTTACATTTGGTGGTGTGGTAAATTGTTGGTCCTGCATAGCTGGTCCTAGTGTTACACAGCCATTTACCGGTAAATCCGCAAGAGCATTGATGCTGTTTTGGATGGCTCTGGATTGGTTTTGAAAGGTAGACGAGAATGAAATAACCACCATTGGTTTATTTTCTTTTTCAGTCCATGGATTTTCCCATTTTTCATCATCAACAGTCTGGATCTCCTAGTTCAGGACCCACATATCGGACATTTTTTGGTGCCGGTTCTACTGGTATGTCAAATGACGGTGTGGTTTGGATAAATCTAAGTTCTGCCCTGTCAAACAAGTCCAGGGTATGTTTAATTGGTGGCAAAGAAAAATCTTCAAGTTTTTTATCCAGTGCAGGTTTAAATTCGTCCAGCTTGGCCGTCATCAGCTTGGTAAGGAGTTTATCCCTGAATCGAATCAATGGACCTTTACCGGGTTTCAAACCCATATTGCCCGGAGGACGATTGGGGCCGGGGAGAAATTCAGGCATATGGAAGACCACTACTTTGGGTATGTTTAGATTTTCAGCAGCGATGATAGCCGGGAAGATTAGGACATCAACTATAAATAAATCGATGGAATTGCTTTTAATGACTTCTACACATTGGTCGATGGTATCAGGTGCCGGGCCAAACATTACATTTTTAAAAACCGGGTTGTTTATTTTAGAAGCATTCCAGTCTTTGAAAAGATCTTCCTGCCGATTGGTCCTTGTAAAATGCTTTTTAAAAGGTATAAAAGAAGCTCCTGTTTCAGCAATGGCAGTTTTTAAACACGGTTCTGATAATACGGTCACTTTGTTTCCTGCTGCGACTAATTTTTTGGCAAGTCCAAGCATTGGAGTAACATTTCCTCCTCCTTCGATGGTAGTCAATAAGATGTTAGGCTGTTTCATGATTTGTGGTTTTGAACACTATTTTGAATGACCCCTTCCACCATGTTTTTAAAGACAGAAAAGGTTTT
>JAGQWW010000422.1 GCA_020436955.1 Saprospiraceae bacterium
AATTAAGAGATTCTTACTTTTTGTAGATTTTACATTAACTTGGCTCGCAAGGAAACAAAGGGAAAGAGATAATCTTTCCCTTTTCCCTGTTTTATCCTTGTCACTTGTGGCAACCAACCATTACAACAAGTTAAATTACGTAAAATGAAACGAAGAACCTTTGTAAGAAATAGCGCATTAGCCGGCATCGGGTTGAGCGCATTTGGCCTTTCCTATTGCACCAATCCCACTTCAAAAGAAGGAGAACAAACTGCTGAAGCAAGTGAAGCTGAAACACCTGCTGCTTTGTTTTTTAAACTCTCTTTAGCACAATGGTCTCTCAACCAGGCCATTCGTGAAAACGGGATGGATCCGCTAACTTTTGCAAAGACTGCTTCGGATCTGGGTTTTGAAGGTATTGAATACGTAAACCACTTATACGAACCTATCTATTCCAAAGCCTCATCAGTACTGGAAGGCATAAAAAGCCTGACTGAAGAGTTAAAAACAAGAGCAAATGACAATGGTGTCAAAAGCCTACTCATCATGGTAGATGGGCAGGGTGATTTGGCCATTCAAAATGCAAAAGAAAGATTGGAAGCTGTCAACAACCACCATAAATGGGTGGATATGGCCAATGCACTTGGTTGCCACAGCATTAGAGTCAACCTTTTTGGTGACGGAAGTAAAGAAGAACAATACGCTGCATCAGCAGACAGCCTTTCAAAATTAGGCGCTTATGCAAAAGATCTGAATATTAATGTCTTGGTAGAAAATCATGGCGGACTTTCTTCTGACCCGGCCTGGCTAACCGGCATAATGAAGGATGTCAACATGTCAAACGTTGGTACTTTACCTGATTTCGGAAACTTCTGTCTAAAAAGAGAAAATGGAGAGCGATGGGAAGCACCTTGCGTAGAAGAATATCCGGATAAAGTAGAAGGCGTTAAACTGCTGATGCCTTATGCAAAAGCCGTTTCTGCCAAATCATATGAATTTAACGACAAAGGCGAACAGGATAAGATCGACTATTTTGGTATGGTCAAAATGCTTCGTGATTTTGGTTATAATGGATATATTGGAGTGGAATACGAAGGTGGTGGAGACGAGATAGCAGGTATCAAAGCCACTAAGGACCTATTAATCAAAGCAGCAAACGCCTAAGCCAATGAATACCACAATTAAGTTCAGACTATCCTTTATGATGTTCCTCCAGTTTTTCATCTGGGGAGCCTGGTTTGTAACCATGGGAACTTACCTGAGCAAAAATCTATCCGCTGAAGGTGCCCAAATCGGACAGGCCTATGAAACCCAGGCAATTGGAGCCATCCTGGCACCCTTTATTGTAGGATTAATTGCCGATCGGTTTTTTCCTGCTCAAATTATACTTGGGGTATTACACCTGGTAGGTGCAGCGCTGATGTATATGGCTGCCCAAACCAGTGATTTTACTGGATTTTACCCTTACATCCTAACCTATATGGTGCTGTATATGCCAACCTTGGCATTGGTTAACTCTGTCTCTTTCCGCCAAATGAATGATCCTTCCTCCCAGTTTGCCCATGTCAGGCTTTGGGGAACCATAGGTTGGATTGTTGCCGGCATGTTGATTGGTTATGTGCTTTTATGGGAGTCTGCAGGATTGTTGAAAAACACCTTTTACCTGGCAGCCGGAGCTTCTGCCCTATTGGGTTTGTATAGCTTTACTTTGCCTTCAACCCCTCCTCAAAATAAAGGTGAAAAAACAACAATTAGGGATATCCTGGGCCTGGAAGCTTTGGGCCTATTAAAAGACAGAAATTACCTTGTATTTTTCATTGCCTCTATTCTGATATGTATCCCATTAGCTTTTTACTACCAAAATGCTAATCTGTTTTTGAATGATGTAGGGATGCCTAATGCAGCTGGGAATATGAGTTGGGGACAAGTATCAGAGGTGTTATTTATGCTGGCTTTACCAATATTTTTAAAAAGATATGGCATAAAAGCCACCTTGTTATTCGGCATGTTTGCCTGGGTACTTCGCTATACACTTTTTGCTTATGGTGATGCAGGCAGTGGCATTTGGATGCTATTCCTTGGCATCTTATTACATGGTATTTGTTACGACTTCTTTTTTGTTTCGGGACAAATATTTACCGATTACAAGGCCGGTGAAAAAATCCAGAATGCAGCTCAGGGGCTTATCACCCTCGCCACTTATGGTCTGGGTATGTTGATTGGCTTCCGCCTGGCAGGTTTTGTTTACGATAGCAATGCTTTGGAGGGAGGTGCACATGCATGGCAAAACATCTGGTTGATTCCGGCAGCAATTGCTGGCGTAGTTGCCATTTTGTATTGGGTAGCTTTTAAAAATGAAAAAATAGACAACGTCGAAGTATAGCATTATGAGTAGAAAAATTAGAATGGGGATGATTGGCGGCGGATTGGGCGCTTTCATAGGAGATGTACATCGAATGGCATCCCGATTAGACGGAAAAATAGACCTGGTCTGCGGAGCATTTTCCGGCAATCCGGAAAAGTCCAGGAAGTCAGGGAAAGCCTTCTACATTGAGCCCCATCGGGTATATGGCGACTTTAAGGAAATGATTGAAAAGGAAGCAGCACTTCCGGTCGATGAAAGAATGGATTTTGTTTCCATCGTTACACCCAATCATCTTCATTTTGAACCTGCAAAAATGGCAATTGAAGCAGGATTTCATGTGATTTGCGACAAGCCGGTCACCTTTTCTTTAGATGAAGCTAAAGAATTGCGAAGACTGGTAAAAAAGCATAAAACCATTTTTGGTTTAACCCACAATTACACCGGATATCCGATGGTAAAAGAAGCCAGGGATATGATTCAAAAAGGTAAATTGGGTAAAATACGACGTGTAGTAGTTGAATATCCGCAAGGATGGCTCGCTACAAGGCTGGAAGAAAGCGGACA
>JAGQWW010000423.1 GCA_020436955.1 Saprospiraceae bacterium
TTAGCAAATGGACCATTTTTGAAGGGTTACAAAAAGGCATTAATATTATTGAAATCACTTTTGGTGACTATTCAATTTATAGGAAAATTGTAAAAATAGGCCCTTGAATCATCAAAGGATTCAGCTGTGTAACTGACGGTTTAAACCGTCAGTTACACAGCTGGATTGCCTAAAACCCGGCAATCACCCCCCAATCCCAATTCGTAAATACGTTAATCCCCATTCAAGAATCAAACATCACATGTCACCCCCCAACCCCCTCAAGGGGGCGGCATCTAGGTAAAGATCCTCCATCTTTCATCTCCAATCCCTTATCTCCTATCCCCTATCTCCAATGCCCCTTCCCCAATCACCCATCCCTCCCATCTTTTCCTTATACTTGCTTCCTAAAATCATACGATCATGATGCAAGCGTTGACAAAGCTTTTATTGAGAAGAAAACCCAAGGGATCTTCCGAGTTGATGAATGAAGTTGAATTTTGGAAAATCATGCATGCTGCTAAGGAAAAAGCGAAGGGGGATTTTGAAACCCAAAAGGTGGAACTTGGGAAGATGCTTATGAAAAGAAAACCGGCTGATATTGCATCTTTTGACAACCGCTTTTATTTCATTTCCAACCAATTGTATCACCATGATATTTGGGCGGCTGCTAAAATTATAGATGGTACTTGTGATGATGATTGTTTTGATTGCTTCCGAGAGTGGCTCATTGGGCAAGGGAAGGAAGTGGTAGATACAGCTTTACAAAATCCGGATAGCCTGGCTGATTATGAAATTGAAAGCAATGCAGACCGAGTTGGATTGAGTCTGATGGCCGGGAACGCCTTTTATTTTAAAACCAATGCTGAATTGTATCCGGACTATGTCCTTACCATTCAGTACGAAATAAAGGGGGAGCCCTGTGAAGAAAACGAGCTCGATGGTCGACTACCTAATTTATTTCAAAAGTATAGGAAAAACTAAATTTGGAGGACTGTTTTAACCTTGACCTAACAATCCCTGTGTAGCTTGCCCCAAAATCAGATTATGCGCTTACTATTTGCTTTCCTTTTCCTATTGGTCATGGTCAACGTTGATGCCCAAATCGACCATTATATCAATTTCATTACTTATAATATCCGTTACGACAATCCTAATGACGGCCCCAATGCCTGGCCGGAACGCAAGGAGGCAATTGTCAAGCAAATTATTCAATACCGGCCTGACTTTTTGGGTATTCAGGAGGGATTGGAGCACCAGGTAAAATTTCTCGATAGTAACCTGGTCAATTTAAACTATATAGGTGTGGGTCGCAATGAAGGGCACAGCAACGATAAAGGAGAATACTCCGCGCTGTTTTATGATGTTGAAAAATTCACCCTTTTGATTGGCAATACATTTTGGCTCTCTCCTACCCCGAAAACTTATTCCGTTGGTTGGGATGCTGCCTTGCCTCGTATTTGCACCTATGGACTGTTTGAAGAAAAATCTTCCGGCAGGAAATTCTGGGTTTTCAACACTCATTTTGATCATAAAGGTGAAACCGCCAGACTAGCCTCAGCAAAATTGATTTTGGAGCGTATCCATACACTAAATACCCAAAACCTACCTGTTATTTTAATGGGTGATTTAAACGATACCCCGGAAACAGAAACCATTCAAATTTTGAAAAAAGAATTGGAAGATACCTATTCCGACAATCCTGCAATTGCCTTCGGCCCCCATGGCACTTTTAATGGGTTTGATCCAAATCACCCTTTGGATAAAAGAATAGATTATATCTTTTCTAAGGGGTTTGAAATACAAACTGTTTGGCATATTGACGATAGAAGAACAGATAATTATTTCTATTCAGATCATCTCCCAATTTTATTAGTGTCAAAACTACACAATTAAAAGGCAAAACCCTTTATTTGTAGGCGTTTCCAGTATATATTTACATAATTTCAATGCTGGAAATCACCATTATTTGATAATAGAATCACTTGCTCAGAAGCAGAGAAAATACCAAGTTTGCGCCATGAATTACACAACAGCACAAGAAGCCGTACAGCTTATAGAATCCGGTCATAATGTATATATACATACGGCCGGAGCGACGCCCAATGCCTTGGTGGAGGCAATGACTGCTCGCCACGAAGAATTGACCAACATTAACTTGTACCACCTCCATACGGAAGGCCCGGCACCATATACTGCTCCTGAATATAGAAAGAGTTTTACCATCAACTCTTTTTTCCTGGGACCAAACTGCCGTGTAGCAACCAATAACGGGAACGCCAATTACATCCCTTGTTTCTTGAGTGAAATCCCATTGATGATTCGGAAAAAAATCGTCAAAATTGATGTGGCCCTTATCCAGGTAAGTCCTCCGGATGCTCATGGTTTCTGTTCATTGGGTATTTCAGTTGACGCGACCAAGGCAGCGATCGATATGGCAAAAATCATCATAGCGCAGGTCAACCCCAATATGCCTAGAACACATGGAGATGGATTGATCCATTATAAAAAATTTGATGCTTGTGTGCGGATTGAAACGCCATTGCCTGAATTGAAACCACATGCACTAACTGACGAGGAAAAGAAAATTGGTGAATTTATCGCCGATATGATCCCGGACCGCGCCACGCTACAAATGGGTATCGGTGCAATACCGGATGCTGTACTTTCTTGCCTAGGCAACCACAAGGACCTGGGTGTACATACCGAGATGTTTTCCGATGGTGTCATTCCCCTCGTACAAAATGGGATCATCACCAATAAATATAAAACCATTCACCCCAACGTAATGGTAACCGGGTTCATATTGGGTTCACGTAAACTATATGACTTTGTGGACGACAATCCTTTTGTACGTCTATTGGACATTCAGTATGTAAACGATACAGCGGTCATCCGGAAATTGCCGGATATGATT
>JAGQWW010000424.1 GCA_020436955.1 Saprospiraceae bacterium
TACCGATTTGATTTGTAACTAACAAAACCGACGCCTTCACCCCAAAAGACTCTATTTGTTTGGAAAGAGGTTGTATTAAATTCTAAATTTTATGCCTAATAGATAATTTCTGCCCGCTTGTGGATACAGCCCGGTTAAATTGTACCGGTCTCCATTTTCCAATCGAGCATAAGCATCGTCAGGCCTTGGATCGTAACCGGGACTCAGGAACCGATAGGTCCAACCATTGGAAACAAATTGATTATCCAGCACATTCCTTACCAGGAATACCAGGCTTATGCTTTCTACAAAAGTGGATTTCCAGGTATAGCTTATTTGAAGGTCCGAAAAGAAATATGGGTCAAGTACAGCATTTTCGTTGCCGGTATTATCCAGGTATTGTTTTCCTACATATTTCCCCATCAAGGAAACATCCAAATCATGGAAATCAACATTGCCCAGGATGTTGTAAGTCAAATCCAAACTACCCATCAATTCCGGGGAGAAGGATAGGGGCGCATTGGTATGTACCACTGCCTCCTGTTCCCAGGTGGCCCAGTTATCAATGTATTCTGTAAATTCTGCGATTCTGTTCCTGCTATAAGTGAGGTTACCACCAAGGGTTAAGTTGTCCATGAACTCCCAACCCCCAAATACCTCCAGTCCTGCACGATAGCTATTTGGAACATTTATTCTGGTATAGGCGCCAACATCGTTGATTTGGCCGGTAAGGACCAATTGGTTTTGGTAATACATATGGTAGGCTGCAACGCCCAGGCTGGCATTCTGCCAGTTTTTCTCATATCCAAGTTCTGTGTTGTACAGACTTTCGTGTTTAGGACGACTATCAGGCGAAGAGTCTGTGAAATCATCGCGATTTGGTTCCCTGTTTCCTACGGCAAACGAAACATAGTATCTGCTATTGGCATCAGGCGTGAAGGTAAGGCCCGCTTTAGGATTGAAAAAATTGAAGGTAGCATCTTGTGGAACCGGATTTCCATTTCTGTCCAGCCCTTCAAATTGATAATCTACCATACGGTACTGGAAATCTGTGAAGAGGGCAAGTTTGTCAGAGAATGCATAGCGCTGTTTGGAGAAAATATTGAAATCTGTTTTCAGCGCATCATTTTCATAATAGGTTGGAGGGTTTTCTATTTCACCCTGGCTGGCGGTCCAGATAGCTTCACCAAAGTGCAAGCCATCATATTGGTTCCATCCGCCGCCCAAGGTCCAATTCCATTTTTCACCCTGATAATTCAAACTGAAGATGCCACCATAAAAGTCATTGTCCAGCCACCTTCTTCTGATGAGATTATCTTCAAGGATGGTATCTGTGTCAGTGATTACAGGTTCCAGGGCATAATCTTCCAGACTTTCCCCTTCCCGCCATTCCTCATAAAATCCGGAGCCTTTGGTGTAATGCAAAGCTGCATTAAGGTTCCATTGGTCAGAAAAGGAATGGTTGAAATGCAGTTGGTAATGATTTTGGGTATAATCATCGACCTGGTTTTCATGGAAACCTCCATCCGATTTTAGACCACACGGATTATTAGTTCGGTTGCCAGACTGATAGGTTTGCCAGGGTACACCACACCATGCCTGGTAGGTAATTTCTTTTCCTGAAAAGGTCGTCAATCTAATAGAAGTATGGTCATTCATCCAGGCGCCTGAAGCATACCAGGATTGCAACTCAGCACTTCCACGATCAATAAAACCATCGGATTGGATACTTGACCAACGGCCATCTAAAGAGAAACCATTCATAAGGCCTGTTCCTGCTTTAATGTTGGTTTTAAAAGTGCCAAAAGAACCTACACTGGCATTTACTTCACCATAGGCTTCTTCAGCCTGGGTGTTGGTGTTGAGGTTGATGCTGGCTCCAAATGCTGCCGCTCCATTGGTTGAAGTCCCTACACCACGTTGAATTTGAATGTCGTTGGTAGAACTTACAAAATCAGGCAGGTCCACCCAAAAGGCACCCTGTGATTCTGCATCGTTGTAAGGGATGCCATTGATGGTGATGTTAATACGGGTAGGATCTGTTCCCCGGATACGAATACCTGTGTAGCCGATCCCTGTCCCGGCATCGGATGTTACGACTGCCGAAGGAGTGTACCTCAGTAAAAATGGAACATCCTGACCTAGGTTCCTCGATTCCAATGCCTCCTTATCCAGATTGGTATAGGTAAAAGGCGCATTTTTATCTGCACGAGTGGCTGATACTGTTAGCATGTCAAAGTAAATAGCTTTCTCTTCCAGTATAAAAGGAAATACTTCATCAAGCCCTTCAGTCAGGTTGATGGTAGTTTGAAGGGTTTGGTAGCCAATAAAGCTGATCCGTATAGAAAGCTCCCCGGCTTGTAAATTTGAAATGGAAAAAGACCCGTCCTTTTTGGAAACAGCCCCTTTTTCGGATGCCGGTAAATAAATACTTGCTCCTTCCAGGGGGTTACCCAATGGGTCTGTGACCTTTCCGGCAAGGTTGATGTTTTGTGCCAAAAGCGATACAGACGCCAGTAACACAAGGCTCAAAATGGTTAAAAATTTCATGAAAAAAATTTGGGTTAAGTGAATAAAATCCACTCATCCCAGGGAGAGATGATTTATGAAATTTAAATTTTGAATTTGGGAACCAGAATCTTTTACTCGATACTCAATCTTCCAATTTCAAAAACCAAAAATCAAAAATCATTTACGCACTTCCTTCCCGGTATTACCCGGGCAGGTTCAAAGGGTATCATCTCAGCTAGTCTATCAGACCGGCACCCCTGTGATGTTGGAGAAGCTCAAATGTACAAACTTTATCGTGTTTGTTGGAATTAGAGCAGTAAAATAGAAAAAGGAGTATCTTGTTGACCCTGAAACATTACGTATGCCTGAAACAAATACCTTTAATCCTGCCCATCCGG
>JAGQWW010000425.1 GCA_020436955.1 Saprospiraceae bacterium
TTTTACCGCGGAATTTTAAGTCAGGAATATCTTGCGATTTTTCATGTTTTCGTTTTAAAATATAGTTTACGTAAAATTTAAATTGGAAGCCGGCAAAAAAAATTAATTTCGATTGCTGGAATTTCCCGTAATTTTGCCGGGCCTTTTCAGGTAATTTTGAACCTTTAACCAATTGCAGGAGTGACAAATCGCTACTTTGACCTTATAGATCAAACGTTTTACTTTCCTCAGGAAGGATTTGATATCGAAAGCGGGCATTTGCTTTTCAATGGGGTTCCCCTTAAATATCTTATCGATAAATACGGTACCCCTCTAAAGCTTACCTATCTGCCCAAAATCGGCTTACAAATTAAAAAAGCCAGGAATCTTTTCAACCGTGCCATCAAGGCAATGGGCTATGGTGGAAAGTACCATTACTGCTATTGTACCAAAAGTAACCATTTCAGTTATGTGCTAAATGAAGTATTGGAACACGATGTACAAATCGAAACCTCTTCTTCATTTGACATCGACATGATTAGAAAACTTCATGCTGCAGGTAGACTGAAAAAAGATAAGATCATCATTAATAACGGTTTTAAAAACCGGGGTTATGCTGAAAAGATTTCAAGCCTAATCAATGATGGTTTCAAAAATGTCATTCCGGTATTAGACAACAAACAAGAGTTGGATTATTATGAAGAAATGGTCCAGGGCTCTTGTAATATCGGTATTAGAGTAGCAACTGAAGAGGAACCAAATTTTGAGTTTTATACCTCCAGACTTGGTATCAGGAATTCAGAAGTATTGAATTTTTACAAGGAGCGCCTTAAGGGGAATAAGAAGTTTAAAGTTACCATGCTTCACTTCTTTGTTGATACAGGTATCAAAGATAGTTTGTATTACTGGGGTGAATTGAAAAAGGCGCTTAAGATCTATTGCGAACTAAAAAAGGTTTGTAAGGACCTTAAAGCTATCAATATTGGTGGTGGAATGCCTATCCGCAACTCTTTGGGTTTCGAATACGATTATAAATACATGATTCGGGAAATTGTGAGCAACATCTCCCAGGCATGTGAGGAGGAAGGCATTCAAGAACCGGATATTTATACGGAATTTGGTAAATATACTGTCGGTGAAAGTGGTGCGCATATCTTCTCTGTATTGAGCCAAAAGTTGCAGAACGATTCAGAGATGTGGTATATGATCGACAATTCTTTGATGGCTACCCTACCCGATTCCTGGGGTATTGGCGAAAGATTCATCCTCCTTCCTATCAATAAATGGGAAAATGAATATCGACGTGTAAACATCGGAGGACTAAGCTGCGACAATTCTGATTATTACAATTCAGAGGTACATGAGAGTCAGGTATACCTTCCTGCTTATGACCCAAAAACGGAAGCAGAACCTTTGTACCTAGGATTTTTCCATACCGGCGCTTATCAGGATTCGATTAGTGGTTATGGTGGTATAAAACACTGTTTAATTCCTTCTCCTAAACATGTTTTGATTGACAAGGATGAGCAGGGTAATTTGGTAGATATTCTGTATAAAGAAGAGCAATCGGCCGAAGAAATGCTCAGAATTTTGGGCTACTAAAAAATTTCTTCGCTCCTAGGATCCTTTGTTTATAAGGGATCTTCCTAGGAATTGCAGAAGAATAATTGGCAACTATTGCATTATTCCTATAAACCATTTTACCTTTATGGCTTGAATTAGTCATTTATTTCATTCCCTCGCTTAATTTTTTGTTAAGAAATTTAAAATTGTTGCGTTGAAACAGTTTTTCCCTTTTCTTTGGATTGATTTTTGACTTTATTTCATAGACGATCATACTTTAACAACTAAAATTTCAATTGCCTATAGATAATTAGCATCTACACTAAACTCCCAAGTTTGGATTTTCTTTAACCGTTTAAAGGGTTTAGTTATGCTAGTTACGCCATTGAATGACCAACAACTTATTGATCGTTACCTTACCGGTGATGAAAGAGCTTTCGAAGAATTGCTCAGCCGCTACCAAGACAAGATTTACACTTCCATTTATTTGTTTGTAAAAGACGATGCGCTTGCTCAAGACATCTTCCAGGAAGTATTTATCAAAATCATTAAGACTTTACGAGACGGGAAGTACAATCACGAAGGCAAGTTCAGTCAATGGGCTATGCGAATCGCTTACAACCTATGTGTAGATTACTTTAGAAGAGGTAAGCGCCGTTCTGTTGTACAACCAACCGAGACCTTCGATATTTTCGATGTATTGTCATCCAAAGATGATAATGCAGAACAACAAATTATCAGAAGCCAGACCCACGATAAGATTCGTAACCTGGTAGATATGTTGCCACCCGAGCAAAGAGAAGTAGTAATCCTTAGACATTATGCAGATATGAGCTTTAAGGAAATTGCTGCCCTTACAAGAGTAAGTATCAATACCGCCCTAGGTAGAATGAGATATGCCCTAATCAACATCCGCAAGATGATTGAGGAGAAGGAAGTTGTCCTTCAATAAAACCAAATTTTAAAATATGAGGCAGGTCATCGCAACAGGTAACCTGCTTTTTTTTGCTTTGGTCCAATTGCAAGATGGACTCCTCCGTTGTGTAACCGACGGTTACACAACGGAGGACAAAGGAATGAATCTCCGAACTTTGCTGGTACAATTCTCTGAATTGTACCTTTCCATTCATAGAGGTCTCCTGACCTCAAAAAGCATCCAGCATCCAGAAACTAGTAACCAGATACCAGCTTCTAACCATCGTTGCCTTCGACAAGCTCAAGCAAATAAACAGCAGTAGTACCTTATGAAAAAGGACTTTTAACTCGTCACCCGTCACTCACAGCTCGTCATTTTCTAACTAACAATCCCCAGAGTTCTCAGCTATGTAACCCACGGTTTAAACC
>JAGQWW010000426.1 GCA_020436955.1 Saprospiraceae bacterium
GTATTTTTGGGTTTTGTCTGACGACAAAAAGTTGATTCGAATAAAAAAGGATGGTTCAGAGCCACCCACCTTTCTGACTGATTTCCAACCCGAATTAAGCGAAGCCAATCAAATATTTTCAGATAATAAAGGCAACATTTGGATACCTACTCAATTTGGTCTTTACCAATTGGCACCCCGGAAGCAAAATTTTAAGCGCTTACATTTCAATGCTTCTCCTAATGAAAGCCATAAAAATCAAACCTTTCGCAGTATTCAAAGTGTAGATCAGGGTGGGGAAAAAATATTATGGGCAGCTGGTGAAAAACAAGGCCAGATTATAAAAATTGATTTAGAAACGGAAAAAAGCAGGATAATATCAGAGAATTTTGATTTTCAATGGACTGTAGGTAAAAACCAAAAAAATGAGATTTTCTTTTTCGAAAATAAAGGAATTCAAAAGATAAATGGCCTTACTGGCGAATACCTTAAATTTTACCCCTTTGATGAAACAGATGATGTTTGGTTAGTCAGTTTTTTTCATGAAGACCGGTATGGGAAAAATTGGTACAATAACCTCCTGGACGGTTCCCTCAGGTATTTCACAGAAAATGAGACTAAGATTTTTCCACTTTGGGCCGGCATAGGTGACAACTTTTACATCTACCAAATGGAAGAAACCACAAATGACACTGCCTGGTTGGGAACCAATGTTGGTTTGTTTAAAATGAGTATAAAAGATGGAAAGATTTATGAACGATACTGGAGCGGTGAAAATGCTTCATTACCTTTCGATAACGTCCATCATTTTCATATAACCGGAGACCATGAATTTTGGTTGGCAACTGCCGGTAACGGATTAATAAAGTGGTCTCCTGAAAAGGGAGTCATTTCCCAGGTCACTAGGTCTGACGGTCTTTCCAATAATACCCTTTATGCAGTTTATCCCGACAAAAGGGGGAATTTATGGTTGACCTCTGATTTCGGCATCAATGTTTATAATGTTGAAACAGGTAGAATAAAAATTTATACTACGAAAGATGGTATTTCTCACAATGAATTTAATCGTATATCGCATCATGAAGATAAAGATGGCAATCTTTATTTTGGCTCATTAAATGGTATTACTGCTTTCCATCCAGCTAGTTTCTCCATCGATTCATCCCAACATCATCCTCCTGTAGTACTAACCGAATTTTCACAATATGATAAGAATGCTGAAAAATTTGTAGATAGAGCATCAGAGGTTAGAAAAACCAACACTATTTCGATTTATCCTGATGACCCAATGATTAATCTGAAATTTTCACTCCTAAGCTATGAAGACATGAATAATGTCCTGTATGCAATAAAAACTGAAGGAGTAGATGAAGACTGGATTTATCAAAAGTCAAATCGATATACTTTAGGCAGGATGCCTTATGGTAAACACATGCTAAGAATTAAGGGCCTTGCATCGAATGGACAATGGTCAAAGCAGGAATTACAAATAGAAATAAATACTATTGCACCTTATTATCTGCGGCCCTGGTTTCCCATTTCCATACTATTGACAATTTCTGCTGCCTTCTTTTTTTACTACAAGCGCAGAGAAAAGATACTAAAGGAACGAAGTGCAAAATTGGAGGCTATAGTATTGGATCGTACTGCTACCATTGAAAGACAAAAAGAAGACCTCAAATCGCTTGATGCTATGAAATCAAGACTATTTGCGAACGTAAGTCATGAATTGCGGACACCGATAACCCTGATTAAAGGTCCGATCAAAACAGTACTAGGTTCAAAAAAACTTGATGAAAAGAATTTCCAATTGCTGACCATGGCACAAAGAAATGCCAATAGCCTTTTAAAACTGGTGAATTCCATACTCGAACTATCCAAAATGGAACATGGAAACTTGGTTTTAAATGAAAAGCCGGAACATATTCATCCTTTGATAAAAAGACAGGTTGCGAATTTTGAATCGCTGGCCCACCAAAAAAATATCGACCTACAATTGACCTTAGGCACTGAACCTAATCTTGTCATCCAAATCGATAAGGAAAAATTTGAAATAGTTCTAAACAATTTACTTTCAAACGCACTAAAATTCACAAACAAAAACGGTCAAATTGAATTAAAAGTTAAGCAAAAACTAAAAACGCTATTGATTTCAGTTCAGGATAATGGTCGCGGAATATCCGAAAATGATCTTCCTTTTGTATTTGATCGTTTTTATCAATCCAATGAACAAGATGCCCCCTTAGAAGGTGGTACAGGTATTGGATTGGCATATTGTAAAGAGTTGGTAAACCTAATGGATGGACAAATATGGGTAGAAAGTAAAAAGGGATTTGGCAGCACCTTTTCCTTAGAAATCCCTATGAAAAAAGTAAACCATTAATATGTAAATCCATCCTTCATCTCTTGAAGATTTGGATCAAAAGAGCAAATACAAGTTTCTCACATCCCCTATCCCATATCCTTCATCTTCCATCCTTCATCCTCCATCCTCCATCAGATTCCTTATTTTGCACAAAAAATCCAAATCCACCCATGCCCATCTCCTTCGACAATCTACACCTCCAAATCATGCCGCTAGAGGATTTCCCACTCAAATGGCGATTTAACGATGAAAAATACGATCGCTTACCTGATATCCATTTGGAACAACTCCAGCCATTAAAAAAGGAAGCTTCAAATTTTGTCTGGAATTTTGTCATCACATCAGGTTTAACAGAAGCCTTACCTTTTAAAAAGGACTTTTTTAAAACGATCGATCAACTCAAAATGGAGCTGCATGATGAAAAAGACATCAAAAAATGGCTCTACCATCGCGGTTTACCCTTTGAAAAGAAGGTCATCCTCTCCTGGCAACCAGATGAAGCCATGATAGTTCCCT
>JAGQWW010000427.1 GCA_020436955.1 Saprospiraceae bacterium
GAGTTGGATATAAACCTTGTCAAATTCCTGCAATTGGGCCGTATTGCCCTCCGGTTGAAGGGGTATAGAGTTATCGCTCACGGAGGCCAAAACTTCAATATCATTGGTCAATCGACCCGTCATTTGAAGATTAAGGTTCGAATTGAGCACCAGATTTTGACTGTTCCCAAAAGATATACCTCTGGCAAAGGTTCCGTTGTATTGCAGACTACCGAAATCCGGCAGACGGTTATCTTCAGCATAGGGATTGTAGGGAATTAAAATTCGATCCAGTGGTTGCCGCAAGTATTGTGTATCTATTTTAAAATAAGGCCTACCCAGATCAAAAGGCAAAACCCGGTAATTCAAACGGACTGGGACGCCTTTTTCAAAAAAACGCACCTTATTGTTCGAAAGGGTAAAATCGATAGCTTCATTTCCATTTTTCCGGTCAACCCGCTGCACTTGAAAAGAAGATGGAACTACAGTAAGCGTGTCTATAACTTGCCAACTGGTATCGGTTTCAAGGGTCCTGGTCCGCCAATTGCTACGTGTTTCTTGTGACCATATGGGCTGTGTCACCAGGAAAAACAAACAACATAGCAGAAAGGACCATTTCATCAGCGATTGTATCTGGAATAACAAACATACGGTACAAAACCGGGTTTCCATGAAAAGGAAAAGGCAACGAATTGGCAGATTGCACGTTTTCTTTATTACACCCGGATTTTTTGTCAACAATGATCAATTGCAATTTTTCCTTTTTATTGTGTAATAAAAATCATCCACAGCCAATAGGAAAATATTTAGATTTGCTTTTCTAACAAAAAATTAGGCCGGTATGCCACCGAAACACGTGCCGATCACGGAGGAAGAGAAGAAAGAAATCCACCGGGCGTATAGAAAACTGGTTAATAGTGTAACTCCTAAAATGGAGCCGGAAGACCGTACCATGGTGCGTAAGGCATATGAGTTGGCTGTAAAAGCACACGGCAACCAACGACGAAAATCCGGAGAGCCCTATGTTTTGCACCCCATTGAGGTTGCTACCATTTGTTCGACCCACATTGGATTAGGACCTACTGCAATAGCTTGTGCTTTGATGCACGACGTGGTAGAAGACACGCCTGTAACGTTAGAAGAGATAAAAGAAACCTTTGGCGATAGAGTCACAAAAATCGTTGATGGTCTGACCAAATTGGATGGTACCTATAAAGTAGAAAATCGCCAGGCGGAGAACTTTAAAAAGGTTTTAAGTACCCTGGTCGATGATGTAAGAGTAGTCTTGATAAAGATTGCTGACCGCCTTCACAACTTAAGGACCATAGGCTCCATGCCCCGCCACAAGCAGTTGAAAATTTCTGCTGAAACGGAGTTCATTTATTCTCCTTTGTCTCATAGACTTGGATTATATGCTGTAAAGACTGAGTTTCAGGATTTGTGTTTTAAAATAAACGACCCTGAAACCTACCACGATATTGAAAGAAAGCTGGCAGATAGTGAGAAAGAGCGCCAGATCTACATCAACAAATTCATCAAACCGATCAAAACGGTTATTGATGATTTAGGATACCCTTATCGGATTTTTGGACGACCAAAGTCCATCTTTTCCATATACAATAAGATCAAAACTAAGAATGTCTCTTTTGAAGAGATTTATGATCTTTTTGCCGTTCGAATTGTATTGGATGTACCCAGACCTAAAGAAAAAGCTGCCTGTTGGCAGGTGTATTCTGAGGTTACCGATGTATTCAAACCTATTCCTAAACGTTTGAAAGATTGGATTACTACTCCAAAATCAAATGGGTATGAGTCACTTCATACGACCATTATTGGTCCTGAAGGGAAGTTTGTTGAGGTACAGATTCGTACGGAAAGAATGGATGAAATTGCCGAAAAGGGTTTTGCCGCGCACTGGAAATATAAAGGCATCACTGGCCAACCCGATGTCTATGACAATTGGCTGGACAGCATCAGGGAAATCATGGATAATCCTAATTCCGATGCCCTGGAATTCATCAGCGATTTCAAAACCAATCTTTTCCAGGAGGAAGTTTACGTTTACACGCCAAAAGGTGATTTAAAAGTATTGCCAAAGGGTGCTACCGCCCTGGACTTTGCCTTCAGTATTCACTCAGACATTGGTTACCATTGTCAGGCCATCAAGATCAACAACCGATTGGTGCCCATGGGGTACAAATTGCAAAACGGGGATCAGATCACTGTTATAACCAACAAAAATCAAAAGCCAAGTGATGATTGGTTAAAGTTGGTGGTGACAGGTAAGGCGCGTTCAAAAATTCGCTCTTCCATCAAGGAAGAACGCAAAAAGGTATCCGAATTTGGAAAGGAAGCCTTCCTTCGAAAAATGGATCACCTCAAAATCGATGCAGAACAGGCCATTGAAAAAATGCACAGGCATTTTGGATACCCGTCGCATACAGACTTTTACTATGACCTTTCGGTCAATAAGATTAGTTTAAATGATCTACTCAAACAGTTCCGAATTGAGGATCATAAGCTGGTTGACCCCGAGACTGAAAAGAAGGTAGAAGAAGTAATCGAAGCCAAACCGGCTCCTTCTTCTAATGGCAAAGCATCTAAGATTACTGCGAAAATTCTCATTGAGGGCCAGCCTGGCGAACAATACAATTATACCTTGGCCACCTGCTGTAATCCGGTTCAAGGTGACGATATTTTTGCCTTTTTAACTACAGGTTCCGGAGTAAAAATCCACAGGACCACTTGTCCAAATGGGA
The DNA here is from genome assembly GCA_020436955.1 of Saprospiraceae bacterium. GTDB lineage: Bacteria > Bacteroidota > Bacteroidia > Chitinophagales > Saprospiraceae > JAGQWW01. The sequence continues at coordinate 2,739 of JAGQWW010000427.1, forward strand.
CCCACCTCATGGCCAATTACGGTTACCGCGTCATGAAAGCAGAATGGACCATTACGACCAATACCAACTTTGTGGTTGATCTGCTCATCACCGGAATCGACGATGGCCCTGGCGTT
>JAGQWW010000428.1 GCA_020436955.1 Saprospiraceae bacterium
TGCTTCGCTTTATCCGATATTGATTCATGCGCATCTGTGTCCCCTCTCCACAATCAATCAAATAAAGCTGCTCCTGAATATTTACTACCTGGGCAGAAGGAAATCTGCCGTGTGCAGACACAGCAGAATTGGAGCCTAGTATGGTGATGTTGAAGGTCACTTGTTGGTCTTTGGTTTTGGCTTTTAGCTTTTAGCTGTTGGCTATTGGCATTTCATTCTCAAATCTTAACTCATGTATTTTTAACTCATGTACTCAGAATGGTCTTTGGTCTTTGGCTTTTAGCTATTGGCTGTTGGCTTATAGCAAATTGTAAATTATTTGGGTTTTGTCACCCCCTAACCCCCTCAATGGGGTGGCTATTTTTTCAGCTTTTTATTATTTGAAGTTGATTAAGTGAATTCTACCCTTTTCTCGTCCATCATCTTCTATTTGCACTAATCTAATAATCTAATCCATAATCGCCCTTATTTCGTCCTTTCCAAAAAGCCGCCCCCTTGAGGGGGTTGGGGGGTGATAAATCAAAAATCAAAAATCTTCTCTACTCGCAACCAGACCCCTTCAGCAAATACTTCTTCTCGTCTGTTTTTTCAATCTCAAGGCTAAGCGCAAGTTGCAACGCTTCCAGTATTTGATCCAGGTTTTGCTGATTAAGGTCAAAGTTTGCGGTAAAAGTGCAATTGCCCAGGTCATTATTTTCAAGGCGGATAATGATACCGAAGTTTGTTTCTAGGGTTTGCACGATGGTACTGAGCGCTTGCTCTTTAAAATTCATGCTGCCGGTGAGCCAGGCAAGGCGGTTGAAGTCCGGGGTGGTGGCTTTTTGCAGTCTTTTTTCTGCAATGTTAAAAACACCTTCTTCTCCTTTGGTCAGGGTGATATTCTTTTCAGAAGTGTTGGGCTGGAATCTTACTTTTCCGGTATTTACCAAAACAGTTGCTTCTTCGCTTGCCTTAAAATCGGTCACCTGGAAGGAGGTACCCAATACAGTGGTAGCAGCATGCGGGCTCTGGATGACAAAAGGTTGTGCCGGGTTGTGTTGTACTTCAAAGTAAGCAGTCCCGGTCATGGCTATATCACGGGTGTCACCTGAAAAGTTCTCAGGGTAGCTCAGACTTGAATTAGGACGCAAATTAACCTTTGACCCATCGGGCAAATCAATCACCTTGGTTTCAAAAGCATTGGTTTGTGCCACAATAAGGCTTGCTTCGATTTGGCCCAGGTACCACCAAATGGTAGCAGCCATTGAAACGATAACAAGGAGTCCCGCAGCCATGGCCCATTGATTCCTTTTACGATTCGGGTTCATTTGGATGACTTTTGCTTCCGGCTTTTCTTCAGCAGGATGTTCATCCATGTACCCTTTTATCTTTGACCAGGCTTTTTTCTTATCTGCTTTAAAGGCTGTTTTATAATCTTCAGATCCCTCCCAGGCTGCTATGATGCTGTCAGCTAGTTTTTGATTTTCTGGCTGTTCTGCCAACCATTTTTCCAACATAGCCGTCTCTTCACTTGACAAACTGGTTGTCAGGCGTTTGGTGATGAGTTCTATGTAGCGGGCGGTATCCATTTATTTATTTGTAATAATTGATCTTTTCTTTTTGATAAATCTGGCTTGCCTGTTTATCAGACAGTTTTGCTTTTGTATACCCTAAAGTAAATCGAATATTTTTTCAAAAATAATTAATAACCATAGTAAAAAGGGTTCTGCAGCCTTTCGCAAGATTTGCAAGGCCTTGGACATCTGGTATTCCACCGTCTTGACAGAGACCCCGAGTTTTTCTGCAATTTCAGGATAGGTCATCTCCTCATATCGGTTCAAACAAAATGCTATCCTGGCTTTTTCGGGTAGATTATCAATGGCCAATTCCATTGCCTTTTTCAATTCGTCTGCTTCCATCGATTGGCCTGCATCTGCACTGGTATCAGCAGTCAGGTTTGGTTCCGGTTCTTCGTCTGTGAAAATGTTTTTCTTTTTGAGCACATTGATGGACTTATTAAAAACGGAACGTTTGAGGTAGCCGTATACCGTGCTGGTGAAGTCAATCTGTTCCCGTTTTTTCCACAATTCGCAAAACACTTCCTGAACAATATCTTCTGCCTGGTCCTCTTGTTTTACGATGCGAATGGCGACGATACAAAGTGGTTGGTAAAAATTATCAAATGCCAATTCCATGGCCTTTTCCGGATGGGTACGGAAGAGGGAAATGATTTTTTCCTCAAGGCCGGCTGGAAAAGCCATGTAAGTTGATTTTGAAAATTCGGTACAAATGTAATTCAGGAAGTGGTAAAACAAAAAATGCCACCCGAGGGCGGCATTCGAACTTTCTAAAACGGTTTGCCCTTTCGGGCTAGGAATCTTGGGTATGTTTTGGTTAAATGGGGTGTAATAGTGGATTATTTTAACTAACCTGTTTTCTTCAAAACAATTGCCTTATAAAGGCAGATTCCTGTTTAGATATGTTTGGTGGATTTTTCTCGTATTCAAAATAATAGTTCAAATATACACCTTCGAAATCCTTAATTCCAAATTATTTTAAAATATTTAACAGTTTTTCCGAATAAAATTAATACTCTTTTAATGATTTAATGTTTGGGTAATCCAAAGAAATTGTCATCCAATTTTCTTTTTTTAAAATTAAAAGAGGAAGGAAACGAGATATGGTAATGAATGATTCTGCTTTTTTCAATTTGCTGTTATTTTTGGAAAAAATTCTACTTAAAATGTCGGAGGAAAAAAATAAGTTGGAAGTTTGGGAAAAGGACGAAGTGATCGTTACAAGGGAGAAAATCATAAAACGTTTGTCCCTAAACCATTTAATGGAGGAGGCAGCTTCAGTCTTTAATCTGG
>JAGQWW010000042.1 GCA_020436955.1 Saprospiraceae bacterium
TTAATCTGTCTATTTCCTGTGCTACGATGGTGGTGGATACGAAAGTCATGATAATTAATTTTTGTTTGTCAATTGGAACAATACAAAGATGCAATCATGACAGTCCCTATAAATCATCACAAATGGCGAATCGGAAAAACTCCTCAAAAATGGGGAGAAGGGAGGGAGAAAGATTTTATCGCTGTTCGGTGTTCGCTATTCGGTGTTGGGTGTTCGCAGTTCGGTGTTCGGTGTTTGCATTTTTGTTTTCGTAATCCGTACATCGTAAACCGTAAATCTATTCTTCAGTAATATTTCGATAACCTTCCATTATAATATTTTCTAAGGGTATTCGAAAACAAATAAGGGTTGGTCCATTATGGGCTAAAACCAAAAAGGGTCGCTCCATTGCTGAAGCGACCCTTTCTATTGTGAATAACATCAAGAGAATTAATAGCGTCTCTTTGTTTTCTTTCCTTTAGTCTTGAACTTGTTTCCGGCAGTATCTTCGTTTCCTGTTGGGCCACCAGTTCTGGTCATAGCACAACGGAAACCGATAGTACGGCTTGATTTATCTTTGTTCAAGAATCTTCTTGTACCTGGAGACAAGTAGTATGCTCTGTCTGACCAGCTACCACCTTTCACAACTCTTGCATCGTCGCTGATCAAAGTTGATTTACCATATTCGTAAACAACTTCAGATTCTTTATCACCATCAAGGTAATCCAATACTTTACCTCTTTTGTAGTTGTCTCTTGTTGCAACCTCATCATCTTCAACATCACGGTATTTCAATCTACCCAAGCTGTCTTTTTCAACAGGTTTTCCGTTTTCATCCAAAATCATAGTTTTGAAATCGTTACCACGGAAAGGGTTCAAGTCGTGATTTTCAACATCTCTAAGGTCGTCAGATGTAAGTGGACGATAAACATCAGCCACCCACTCACTTACGTTACCAGCCATGTTGTACAAACCAAAGTCGTTTGGCAAGAATGTACGAACAGCTGCAGGAATGTGAGCATTATCGTTCAATTTACCGGCCATACCCATGTAATCACCACCGCTTCTGCGGAAGTTAGCAAGGATTTCACCCTGGTATTTGTTACGTTTCTGATATCTTACGGTGTTACCGTTCCAAGGATAGATACGACGGTCAGAGATTCTTTCGTCTTGCTCTGAAGTTTGATTTCCAATCAAAGCCAAAGAAGCGTATTCCCACTCAGCTTCTGTTGGAAGTCTGTATTCAGGAAGTACGATACCGTCTTCAAATCTAACCGGACGCTCACCACCAGTTTTAAGGTCTTTCAAGTTCTTACGAACATCACCCTGGTACTGGCCTGCAAGATATGCTTTGGTGTCGAAGTTGTCTTCGTCACGCTGCTCAGTATTGATATTTAGGATGCCACGCTCAACAAGAATCATCTCGTTTACACGCTGTGTTCTCCAATATGCATAGTCATTTGCCTGATCCCAGTTAACACCAACCACGGGGTAGTCGTCATACGCTGGGTGACGGAAATAAGTCTCAACGAAAGGCTCGTTGAAAGACAATTCTTCACGCCATACCAAAGTATCAGGTAATGCATTTTGTTTTACTTCTGGGTAAGATTCACCGTATACACGATCCAACCAGTACAAATATTCACGGTAGTTGTGGTTGGTAACTTCAGTTTCATCCATGTAGAAGGATGATACGGTTACTCTTCTAGGAATGTTATTCCAGTCAAAGGTTACGTCCTGCTCGGTAAGTCCCATTACAAAGGTACCACCCTGCACCAATACAAGGTTTGGACCTGTTGCCTGACCCTCATAATCTAACTTCTCAAAACCACCCCATTTGGTGTCGTTGAATTTCCAGCCGGTAGTATCAGAAACTTCTCCTGACTTACAGCTAACGAAAAGGGAAGCGGCAAAAAGACCTACAAAACTTAATTGCAGCAGTTTTTTCATTCGTTTTAAAAATTTGTTTTTGAAAAATGACTGACAAAGATAGTGAAAATATAATACGGACAAATTGGACGAAAGTTAAAATTGAAAATTGTGTAAATAAACGAATATTAACACAAACTGACGTTCCAATTTGCGAACATACATTGTCTAATGGAAATTTTGTAAATAGTTACACCTTAAAAAGGATTGATTTACAAATTCGCGCAAATATGATAATATAATTTGGTACTTTCCAAATTATCTGAACAATTGAAAACAATCATTGAAACGAGAAGACCTTCTTTTTCTTTGGAAAGTCTCACTGTTCTCAAAATTTAATATCAGCGAAATTTCGTGAGCTCCACCGGTTCCTTCCATCGCAAGGTCAGAAACGGTGAAATCCATGCTATATCCTATCTTAAAAATATCCTTTTGAATGCCAATGGTTCCAATTACAGCATCGCCATTGGTAAATGCATAACGATACCAGGCTCCCGCAAAAAACATTCCGAATCCCACATAAGCACCACCATCAATCTGTCCAAAATCACCTTGTTTTATGAAAGCGAGGTTGGGGGAAATGAAAACAGGAAAAGAATTTCTGCTTCCTGAGGTAATAGGAATTTGGGTCCCACCATGTACTGTCCATCGAATGGGCAATCCACTGGTCAATTGGTCATTTGTATTAAGCAGGGTTTGATCCGGTGTATTGAGATGTTTAGCTGAGAAGCCAAAATAAAAATTTGGACTGTACAACAACATCCCTGTTGAAATATCGAAATATGTTTTGTTGAGGTCGTCCGGACGGATTTCTCCACTCGGATTGGTGATGCCTCCAGGTCCTGTAGGACCATTGATAGGGTCGATTTGATCTGCAAAAATCAGTCGATCCCAATCCAGACTGATTTGTGCTCCACCCACTTCAACGCCAATCTTGGCGAAAAAATTATTTCCAAAAGTCAATCGATAGGCATATGTAAGTCCAAAGTTGGTAGACTTATAGGTACCATCTCCGGCATCATCTGCCTGCACCATCAATCCCAGACCACTATTTAGTGGTTCAAATAATTGCTCGTAGGATGCTGCATAGGTAACATATCCTCCCGTCAAAGAAGGCCACTGGTTGCGGTAATTTAAGGCAATCCTGGGTGCAAGGGTATTTCCTGCGAAAGCAGGGTTGATTTGTAAAGGTGCTGCGTAAAATTGACTGAATACCGGATCTTGTGAAAACAACTTTTCACTTCCAAACAGGCAAAGGCAAAGGATAAAAGGTAAAAACTTATTCATGCACTCATCAATTTTCGGGCACTGGTTCCTCAGAAAAGATAATGAAGGTAAAACGTGGGTTTAACCGACATTTATTTCAAAGAAAAGAAATTTAGGATTCAAAAATAGTTTTTATATCGATTTTGTTAGCAAAATGCCATTTCCACTGATTTAAAAACTTAATTTTCAAAAGGTATACAACAAAATTCAGGCCCGGACTATTTATCATTGTCGGTTGTTCTAAGGACAAACTATTCAAAATGGTTTTTAGTTTTTACAGAATAGTTCCATTTTTGAACCGATTTAAAGAAAACTAATTCAAAAATCTTTTAGGATTTGATTGTAAATGCACACTGGAATGAAACAAAACCTACTGACTTCACTTTTTAGCGGCTTGTTTTTTTTACCCCTTGTTTTGCTGGGGCAATCTCCACTTGCTGACGGAACCCTGGTTAAGATTCCGATTCCTCAATCTGGTATGTATAAAATTACCTACGACTATCTAAATAGTGTGGAGGGGCTGAATATTTCAGGTGCCAATCCTGCTACTTTTCAGATTTTTGGAAATGGAGGAGGAAGGCTACCAATGATAATTGATGCTAATTACGATTTCCATTCAAGGGGCTTGTTGGAAAATAGGATTGAAATCGTAGGTGGTAATGATAATAGCTTTGATCCCGGAGACTATATATTAATGTATGCCGAAGGACCTGAAAAAGTAGAATATAACGAGACCTCCGGTTACCTCACTATCCCGGATGACCCATACGCTGATGTCAATTATTACATTTTAAAAATAGGAAACGACAATGGTGCAAGGGTAGCCAATCAGGTAAATGAACCTTCAGCAGGCTATCAAACCATTTCTTTTACTGATATCATTAAGTTTGAAGAGGACAATAATAATCTGTTACATAATTGGGTCCGCGCCCAAGGCGGTGGTCAACAATTTTTTGGTGACCAATTTAAAAACCAAAGGACCAGGACCTATACAGGCATTTTTACTTTTCCCAATATTGTTGCAGGTAGCGAAGCATACGTAAACGCCAATATGGCTGGTAGAACTTCAAATTCCGGCGCCTTTTATAATATAAAGGTGGGTGGGAACACATTTAGAAGTCTCAACTTCTCTACTGTTTCCATTCCCGGTGATGGTGAAAAGCCTTATGCATCCAATCGAGGAAATACCGGCGTCTTTAATCCGGGTTCTGAAAACTTGGATGTTACTGTTGAATTTCCATCAACTGTAAGCGAAAGTGAAGCCTGGTTGGACTTTATTGAAATAAATGCCAGAAGACAATTGATATTGACTGGTGAGCAAATGACTTTCCGCGATTTGAATAGTATCGGTCAGTCCACGATTGGTTTTACCCTTACTGCCAATGCTTCTAATGTCAATGTGTGGGATGTGACAACATCTAATGAAGCTGCCAATCAGCAATTTTCCCGCAATGGCAATACCCTAAATTTTAATGTTGGAAACGGGACGGCAGGTTTGCGGACTTTGGTAGTGTTTGATAAAGATGCTGCTTTGCTGAACCCCGGTTCAGAGGCTACCATCATTGAGAACCAGGATATCCGAAGCGAACCTACTCCGGACCTTATTATAGTGTATCACCCCGATTTTGAAATACCTGCACTTGAATTAGCTGAGCACAGAAGAGCTTTTAGTGGTTACAAAGTATTGGCTTTGCCGGTGCATCAGGTCTATAATGAATTTTCAACCGGAAGAAAAGACCCGGGAGCCATTCGTGATATGGCCAAATACTTTTATGAGCGCCCGGAGGGAAATTTTAAATTCCTCTTATTGTTTGGTGATGGGTCCTTTGATCCAAGAGATGTATATGAATTAGGCAGAGATTTTATTCCTGTTTATGAAACCCTTGAGTCTTTTGATCCTGTTGAAGCCTTTCCTGCCGATGACTTTTACGGCATTTTAGGTGGTAATACAAATGGTGAGCTTACCGGCACGGTTAATATCAACGTAGGAAGGTTGCCGGTAGAGACGCTTGAAGAAGCAGAAGCTGTAGTGCAAAAGATAATTAATTACGACACCAATCCTGAAACGCTCAGAGACTGGCGCAATCGTATCACTTTTGTAAGTGACGATGGTGATGAAAGGGATGGCTTTACCCATGTTAGACCTTCTGAAGAAATATCGGGTCAACTTGATAATCAATATCCCAATTTTAATGTCAATAAGATTTACCTCGATGCTTTCCGCCAGGAGTCGACTTCAGGTGGACAAAAATATCCGGAAGTAAACGAAGCAATTGACCGGGCCTTATTTAAAGGTCAACTGGCTATCAATTACTTTGGCCACGGTGGTCCAAAAGGATGGGCGCAGGAAAGGGTGCTCAAAATCGAAAACATCATCAATTGGGAAAATGAATATGCCTTGCCGCTATTCATTACTGCTACCTGTAGTTTCACCGGCTATGATGCACCCGATTTTAAATCTGCAGGCGAATTGGTCTTTTTAAATCCTCGAGGAGGAGCATTCGCTATGTTTTCCACAACACGTGCCGTGTACATATCCGGAAACGAAGCTTTGGTGAAGGCTACCTTTAACAGACTTTTTGAAAAGGTCGATGGGAAATATCCAACCATCGGAGAAGTATTTACCAGTGCCAAAAACTCCGTAAGTACCCGTGACCGCAACGTAAGGAAATTTACTTTAATAGGCGATCCATCTATGCGATTGGCATTGCCGGGCAATAAAGTAGAGACCACGCTGATCAATGGTCATGATGTAGCTGATGGTTTCCCTGATACCTTGCGAGCGTTGCAAAATGTAACCATAGAAGGATTTGTAGCAGATGAAGACGGTATGGTGATGACAGATTTCAATGGCTTTGTGTATCCTACTATTTACGATAAGAAGAATACCGTTTACACCCTGGGACAGGATGTTAGTAGCCCGATTGAACCCTTTGAAATTCAAAACAGTATTCTTTTTAAAGGTAAGGCCAGTGTTGAAAATGGCCGATTCTCCTTCACTTTTGTAATGCCAAAGGATATCAATTATGAATATGGCTTTGGAAAGATTAGTTATTACGCTGAAGATACCAATGACAGGGACGCATCCGGTGCTTACCGCAATGTAGTTATAGGAAAAACAGATCCTAATGCTTTATCTGATAATGAAGGTCCAATAGTAAAGGTTTTCATGAATTCAGAAGATTTTGAATTCGGTTCTATCACGGATGAGAATCCGGAGATTTACGTACAGTTGGAGGATGACAATGGTATCAACGTTGCCGGGACCAGTATTGGTCATGACCTGACAGCAGTACTGGATGACAATACCCAGAATACCTATGTGATGAATGACTTTTATGAAGCTTCTTTAAATGACTTTAGAAAAGGGGAGGCGAGATTTCCGCTGAAAGATTTAGCAGAAGGACTTCATACCGTAAAAGTGCGAGCATGGGATGTAGCGAATAATCCGGGAGAAGGGTACACGGAATTTGTAGTGGCGACTTCTGCCGAGGTAGCGCTTAGACATGTACTGAACTATCCCAATCCATTTACAGACAGGACTTGTTTTACGTTTGAACATAATTTTGCCAATCAACCGGTAGCGGTACAGATTCAGATATTTTCCATTTCCGGACGTCTGGTAAAGACTTTGCAGACAGAGATGGTACCGGGTGGATATATCCTGGGCCCCGGAGAATGTATTGAATGGGATGGAACCGATGATTATGGTGCACCTTTAGGAAAGGGTGTTTATGTATACAGGGTAAGCATTGAGGGCTCAGGATTGAGAACCCGAAATCTTACCGGAGAGAGTGAATTCCGCAAGTTGGTTATTCTGAAATAACCTTTTTGGAAAAAGCCCGTATTAGAAGGGCGATAATTTTTTTCATTTTTTTTTCATAATGGAAAAATACGCACAAAAAGTCTGCGTTTCATGTGCGTAAAATTTAAGAGACCCTTAACATCTCTATTTTTTCTACATTTGCACGCAATTTTGATTTTTGAATAAAAAACATCTCATGAGAAGAGGAATCCAGATACTTTCTTTAATCTTTTTTCTGGCCGGTATTGGAAACTTAAACGCGCAGTTTGGGGCACAATGTGACCCTGAGACCGGAAGAAACCCTATTACTGGAGAATACTGCTTGAACTCAATTTCAACCGCAGTTCCATTTTTAAGAATTGTTCCTGACGCTCGTTCAGGTGCATTGGGTGATGCAGGTATCGCTATTTCGGCTGATGCCAACGCTATGCACTTCAACCCATCCAAACTTGTTTTTGCTGAAAAAGACTTAGGACTTTCCATCACATATACTCCTTGGTTGAGAGCATTGGGTCTTACAGATGTATACATGGCTTACCTAACCGGATACAAGAAGTTGGATGAATTCCAGACAGTTGGTGCGGGCTTGAGATATTTTTCTCTTGGTAGCATCCAATTTACAGACAACGATGGAAACCTTTTACAGCAGGGTAGACCATATGAGTTTGAATTTGCTTTGGCCTATGCCAGAAAATTGAGTGACAATTTCTCTGCATCTATCACCGGTAAATTCATTTTCTCTGACCTGGCTTCAGGACAGCAAGTTCCTGGCTCAACGGGTGAAACCATTGAAGCAGGAAAGGCAGGTGCAGCAGACATTGGATTGACTTACCAGTCTCCAATCAGCATGGGCGAGACCAAGACTTACTTAAGAACAGGACTTGCTATCACCAACATCGGAAGTAAAATTACCTATACCAATTCAACAGAAAGAGACTTTTTGCCGGGTAACCTTGGCTTAGGAGCTGCCTGGGATTTTGAATTGGATAATTATAACACCCTTACCTTGATTGCAGATTTCAACAAGTTGTTGGCTCCAACGCCTGACAGCTCCGGTGATTACCGCACCAAATCTGTAATTGGTGGTGTATTGGGTTCTTTCTCTGACGCTCCATTCGGTGCCAGTGAAGAATTTAGAGAAATCATGTACTCTTTTGGTATCGAATACTGGTATGACAAACAGTTTGCCGTACGTGCAGGTTACTTTAACGAGCACGCTTCCAAAGGAAACAGAAAATACCTTACGTTGGGAATCGGTCTTAAATACAACATTTTTGGTTTGAACCTTTCGTACTTAGTACCAACAACCAACCAGCAAAATCCATTGGATAACACCTTGCGCTTTACCCTACTATTCGACTTCGGTGTATTCGGAGCTGACGAGTAAAACCAAGCCAGGAAATCAAAGGAATTTAAAAGGGGGCTATCCGAAAGGGTGGCCCCCTTTTGATTTGTGATTAGCGATATTTGAATCTTGATTTTTGAATTTTATTAATTCAAAAACCAAAAATCAAAAACCAAAAACCAAAAACCAAAAATCAAAAACCAAAAATCTTTAACTAATCCTACTCCAGGTCCGATTCTTCGTTTTCTCTTTGGCAAGGAATTGTTTGAGGGGTTGGTTGATGGGTTTTTCCAGTTCCGGGTCGTGGTCCAGGATACGTTGAGCGAGGCTGCGGGCGGTTTGGAGGATTTTCTGGTCCTTTCCAAGTTCGGCGATGCGGAAGTTGATGATGCCACTTTGTTGGGTTCCTTCGATATTTCCGGGACCGCGGAGTTTGAGGTCAGCTTCGGCAATTTCGAAACCATTGTTGGTACGGACCATGGTAGATAGTCTTTCCTTACCTTCTTTGCTGACTTTAAAATCGGTCATCAGGATGCAATAACTTTGGTCTGCACCTCTTCCTACCCGACCTCTAAGCTGGTGAAGCTGGGAGAGACCGAACCTTTCAGCATTTTCGATGACCATAACGGATGCGTTGGGTACATTCACACCTACTTCGATAACCGTTGTTGCCACCATGATTTGGGTTTCACCATTGGCGAATCGTTGCATTTCAAAGTCTTTATCCGCAGCTTTCATTTTGCCATGTACGATGCTCAATTGGAAATCCGGCGGTGGAAATTCTCTTTGCAGGGCTTCGTAGCCGGACATCAGGTTGGCCAGGTCCATGGCTTCCGATTCTTCAATGAGTGGATAAACTACATATATCTGTCTGCCCAATTTTATTTGTTCCTTCATAAAACCAATTACACGTAGGCGATAACTTTCTGTTCTATGAATGGTGTCAATCGGTTTACGTCCGGGTGGAAGTTCATCAATTACTGAAACATCCAGATCTCCGTAAAGGGTCATAGCCAGTGTTCGTGGGATAGGTGTTGCAGACATTACCAATACATGCGGAGGATAAGGTTTGCTTTTTTTCCATAGGCTGGCTCGTTGGGCTACTCCGAAGCGATGTTGTTCATCTGTAACTGCCAGCCCCAGGTTTTTAAATTCGACCCAGGGTTCAATCAGTGCATGAGTGCCTACCAGAATGTGTATTTCTCCTGCTTTTAGTTGTTCTAAAATGGCTTTTCGCTTTTTTCCTTTTATACTACCAGAGAGGAATCCTACTCCTAGATCCATTCCCTCCAGGTATTCTGAAAGGGACTGGAAATGCTGTTGGGCCAAAATTTCGGTTGGTGCCATAAGGCAGGCCTGGTAACCATTGTCAATGGCAATTAACATTGCCAAAAGGGCAACTATTGTTTTCCCGGACCCCACATCTCCTTGCAAAAGGCGGTTCATCTGGGCCCCGGTGACCATGTCCTTCCTGATTTCTTTAACCACTCGCTTTTGAGCCCCGGTTAATTCAAAAGGAAGTTTTTCATTGAAAAAGCCATTGAAATAGTCTGCAATTTTTTCAAAAATGAACCCTTTGACGGCTCCTTTCCTGCGATTTTTGATTTGTAACAATCTAAGTTGAAGGAAGAATAGTTCTTCAAATTTTAATCGATTGCGGGCAGCCTCCAAGGCTTGGATATCAGGGGGGAAATGGATGTTTTTGATGGCTTCAAAGCGGTTGACCAGGCGGACTTTTGACAAAAGATATTCCGGGAGGTTTTCCGGAATGTCTTTTTGAATGAGTTGATCGAAAAGGTACTTAATCAGCTTTCGACGCCCTTTGCTATCGAGACCTTTTCCATTGAGTTTTTCAGTGCTGGGATATACCGGTTCAAAGGTGGAAGCTTCTTCAGGATTGGCTACTCCGACTGCTTCCATTTCCGGATGTGCAATATTTAGGTTTCCGTTGAAGTCGTTGATGCGGCCGTAAATGATATATTCCTTTCCGGGAATCAGGGATTTTTGTAAAAAGTGAATTCCCTTAAACCATACGAGTTCAATTACACCGGACTCGTCCCTTAATTTTCCGACCAGTCTTTTTTTTCTTCCATCGCCCAAAAGATTGAGGGTTCTTAATATGCCCTTAATTTGGACATCTCCACTAGCCGGTCCCAGATCGGCAATCCTGTGAAATTGAGTTTTGTCAACATAACGAAAAGGGAAGGTCCATAGCAAATCCTGGAACGTGAAAATGCTCAGTTCCTTTTTTAACAAATCGGCCCTTGCCGGACCGACACCTTTCAGGTATTCGATGGATGTTGAAAGATCAATCATTGGTAACCAACTGTCGCTTGCAATAATAGGAGATTTTAAAGTTTTGCTCTTTCTATTTTTAAAAAATTTGTGTGGAGTGTACAGTGGGTACATTTTCCATATCAAAAATCACCTTTGAAGATTTGATTTGTTCTTATTTTGGCCACATTCAAAATATAAAAGACATGATAAATCTGATTAGTGATACTGTCACCAAGCCTTCAAAGGAGATGTTGGATGTGATGTTCCAGGCTGAAGTAGGTGATGATGTTTTTCGCAAGGATCCAACTATCAATGCTTTGGAAGAAAAGGTCGCTTTGCTTTTTGGAAAAGAAGCAGCATTATTTTGTCCTTCCGGGACGATGACCAATCAAATTGCCATTAATATCCACACTCAACCATTGGACGAGGTAATAGCACATCAATTGTCTCATATCCATCAATCGGAAGGTGGGAGTTATGCCTTTCATAGCGGAGTTTCCGTAACGCTTTTGCCGGGTGAAAGAGGAAAGATTACAGTGGACCAGGTGAAGGCTGCGATTAAGCCGGAATATGATTGGACACCCAGGAGTACTTTGGTAGTATTGGAGAATACTGCGAATATCGCCGGAGGTAGTTTTTATAAAAAAGAAGAAATAAAACCCATTGCAGATTTTTGCCGCCAGAATGGTTTGGGCATTCATTTGGATGGAGCGAGAATTTTCAATGCCCTGGTAGAGTCAGGAGATACACCTGCTCAAATAGGTGAATTATTTGATACGATATCAGTTTGCCTATCAAAAGGGTTGGGTGCTCCGGTTGGCTCTTTGCTACTTGGTAGTGAGGTGATGATGAAAAAAGCCCGTCGAATCAGGAAAATTATGGGTGGAGGAATGAGACAGGCAGGTTACCTGGCAGCTGCCGGTATTTATGCATTGGATAATAATGTCGAAAGGCTAAAAGAAGATCATAAAAAGGCAAAAGAACTGGCAAATGCTTTGAAGGAGGTTCCTTTCGTTGAAAATATGCGGGATGTTGAAACGAATATTGTTATATTTGATGTAAGCGCCCCTCATACCGCTGCCTCTTTTTTACAAGAATTGGAAAAGCACAATATCCTGGCAGTGAGTTTTGGCCCCCAGACCATTCGATTTGTTACCCATCTTGATTACTCTGATGCAATGCATGCAGAGGTACTTACATATTTTCGTTCCCTGGTATAAATGAAGCTTATGTCGTTTAAAAAATTACTCCTGTTTGGACTGGTTATTTTTCAGTTTTCATTTACCGGTCAAGCTCAAAAATGGCCATCTTTCCAACCGCCTGTAGATGCTCAAACTCCTACTTGGGCTGTAATGATGTATGGGGAAAACCCTAATGTCTGGGAGGTTGAAAAAGCTTTCAAAAAATATTACAGGGAAAATACTTTTGAAAAAAATATTCATACCCAATTTTATAAAAAATGGAGGAGGGTAGTGGAGCCTTATGTGAAGGCTGATGGATATTTATACTTTCCAACAATGGCAGAGGAAGCAGCTGCTGCCAAAAAATATGCTGACCTGGTAAAAAAGAGTGCAGCAGAAAATAAATTGATGTTGCCATCCTGGAAGGCTCTGGGCCCGTTTGAAACTTTTTCGACCGGGAATAATCAAGAGAAGGTTTCCTGGCAGACCAATGTGTACACTATGGATGTTTTTGCTGCTAACACCGATATCTTGTATTGTGGTACTGAAGCAGGTGGACTATTCAAAACCATCGATAAAGGGGGAAATTGGGAAGCCGCCTCCTACAATGCTCCCTTTAAAACAGTACGGGTGGTGAAAATCCATCCTGATAATCCTGATCATGTGCTGGTGGGAACCAGAAATGAAGTATATAAGACCACGGACGGT
>JAGQWW010000429.1 GCA_020436955.1 Saprospiraceae bacterium
ACTGGCTAAAGGAGATCCGTCAATTACCCATTGGTAAGTTCCTGTTTGACCTACAATTCCGGTTGTCGTCACCAAGGTGTATTCACCGGGTGTCAGGTAAACTTCAATTTCTACTTCGTCACCTGCATAAGAGCCTGGGGTGTCATCATCAGATGCAATCAAGTTGTAACAACCATGACCAGGGTCAAAAGGACTAAAGTACAAGGAAGCAAATGGATTTGGAATGCTGGTGTCGTACAAGTTAAAATTATACGTACCGGCAACGTCTACAGTAAATTCGAATGTTTCGTAATATACATTAGGTGCAGTTACAGACAACATACATGAAGCAGGTGAACTGCCAGGTAAGAAAAGTTCTGTTCTGCAAAATTGGTCATCCAATACATCAATGGTTCCGCTGATAAGCTGGGTAGGCACATTGCCTGCTGCTGAACAATCGATGGTCGGAGCCTGCTTATCTTCAACGATGAGGTTACCCCAACAGTAATTGTTATTACAGCGGTCGTATACTCTCACCTGTAAGGTTCTTCCGATTTGAGCGCCGGTAACAACGTTTCCAATATTACGGCTTCTGTCCAGGATTACAACATCATATAGTCCGTAGTCTGGATAAGTACCTTCCAATACGTCATCAGGCAATACAGTTGCTGAACAATCTCCGTCAAGTGTAATATTTACCTGGTCATTACATGCCAATGACCCACCTCCTCTGTAAACAGTAAAGGTGATGGTATCGAAAGTAGTACAGTTGTTTCCATCAGTCAATGAAACCTGTAAAGTTACATCAACACCGGTACCCGGAGGCACCATATTCAGGTTTAAAGAAGGTGTAAAGGTGGTAGTAGAGGAGAACGGACTTGAAAAAGTACCGGTTACCATTGGCTGACCACCATAAATATTCCAGCTGTAAGCACCATTCACCGGATTTCCGGTAGCTGAAAGTGCTATTTCCTGAAGGTTACATAGATTCATACCGTTTACTTGCGGGTCATCTATCTCAACCTCAGGGCTGGGGATAATTTTTGCTATAATCTTATAGTTTTCCGGGGGACAAGGGTCTGGTCCGTTTGGATTGATTACCCTTGCGGTTATATGGTATTCGATATAGGCAGGGACCAGAAAAGACGGTCTTGGAAAGATAGACACAAAGTCCTCTACCGTATAATTCAATACCTGTCCAGGGTTGCCGGTGATTGTTGGAATAGTCATCGGCTCTAAAATGGAAGTTACAACCGTGCTACCGAATGGATTAGGATTCGGGTCAGATACGGTAACATCCAGGTCATATTCTACATAGTGCGAAGGATCCGGTAACAATGAGTTTAGCTCAAACATCACATCGACATTTGAACCTCCTGTAATCATTTCTTCACATATGTAAATGGTGTCCAGATCATTTAAAGGAACACCAAAAACAGGATCCAGGATGGTCACAATTGGACCATTGGCTGGTGGATTTTCAGCTTTTAGCTGATTTGAAAATGCAAGAAGGCCGCTGAAAAGGGCCAATAGCCAGAAAATTCGGCTATTCGTTTGGAAAATTTTTGCAAACCACACCTTGTCTGGTTGAAGGGTTTGCGGGCAAATTAAATTTCTCATGGATTAAAAATTTGATAGTAGCGGGTTGAAAAAAAAGTGTTTAAAAGTTCAAGTGCATGTGTGTGCTTATGTGCTCTTATGGCATACCATTGCCAGTTCCGTCCATGGGGATCAACCAGGCAGAAATCAGCGTTGGCAGGCTGTTTTTGTTGTATGTATGCCGGTAGATGCTACTTCTGTGTAATGTTAGAAGTAACTAAATCACAAATGAAAACAGGATAGACCTGGATTAAGGGTCATCATGTTGTTTTGTGTTGCGAAGTCCTATGCATTTGGATTACATGCAGGCAGACTACGCCTCCAGCGTTTTTAAATCGGTTGTGGGATGCAGTTTTTGGGCAAGTACCGGAATTTAATCTTCCGGTATTTTTAGGTCCATTTTTTAAATCGGTAAATTGCTGCGGACCTTTGCTTAAGAAAGTGGATAATCGTATTAAAATTATCTCTAATATGTGTATAGCAAATACATTGCCAATTTTTATAATATGATATTAATCATATAATATTTTTTCGTAATACGTTATCTGTTTTCAGAGAGTTTCTTAAATCGTAAACTTTTTTTCAAAAAAATCGCTGTAAACCTTCCTAGGGCTTATTTGTCCCACTATCAAATCATTTTAATTAGGAGATTATGGTTCCAGTATATAAAGGGAAAGGACTGCTTGGAGGTGGATTGGAATTTTTGAAAAATCCGGTGTTGTTCACCTTGCAAAAAGAAGCAGTATTAGGAACATTTTACCGGGTGAAGGCGCCTTTCAGGCGTATTTACGTTACTACTGATTTGGATATAGTAAAACACATCTTACAGACCCATCACAGAAAATATAAAAAGAGCCCGGCCTATTATCAGCTGAAATTAGCGTTGGGAAATGGTCTGGTGACCAGTGAAGGCGATTATTGGTTCAGGCAACGTCGACTGGCTCAGCCTGCTTTTTATAAATCTGCAATGGTCGATATTTTTGATACTATGGTGGAGGTGGTTGAAAAATTCTGTGCTAACCTGGAAAATCAACTTCCTTTGCAGACCGATATTTCACCGATTATGATGAAGGTGACTTCTGATATTGTGCTTCGGGCTTTGTTCAGTGTGGAAAATGAAGCAGATAGCGAGCGAATGTATGACCAAATCATGGATACCCAGGAATACATTATCGACCGAACTACACACCCCTATTTGATTCCATTCTACCATTTGAATGGTAGGCATGCCAGCTTTAAAAAAGACAAACGCGACTTTGACAGGATGG
>JAGQWW010000430.1 GCA_020436955.1 Saprospiraceae bacterium
TTATCAGGGTGTGGTGCTTTGTTGTCAAGAAACTTAGACATCTTCGGATCTGCTGTAGTAATGGTAACCGAAACGCCTGCCCAGGTGTTTTTTGCTATTTCGTTCAACAAGCCTGCATCCTCCAAGACCAGGTTGGATTTTGTAATAATATGAACCGGAAAATGATGCCTTTGGAGCACCTTCAACATCTCCCTCGTGCTTCTATATATTTTTTCAGCCGGTTGATAGCAATCTGTCTTCCCACTCATCGCTACTACATCCGGCAAAAGGGTCCTGGCATTATTCAACCTTTTGTCAAGGAGTTCATGAGCATCTTTTTTTACAAAAATTTCCTTTTCAAAAGCAGCAGGATCCAATTGAGGAGCATTGGGTGTTCGGTATTTTTGGGAGCGGGCATCACAATACACACAGCCGATAGAACAACCACTGTAGGGATTAATGGAGTAACGGTCCCAAAACCAGTTGTCTATCCACTTTTTTTGATTTAAAATGGACTTGTATGTTTGCTCATTAAACTGCGGCATTCGCTACTTTTCCTGTATAGGGTATTTTTGCAAATCAAGGCGTGAATATCGTAAAAAATAAGCAGGGCAGATCCTATCCTTTCTTTTGACTCAGTTTAGCCTTGTGTATTTGGGAGAGTGCCATTCCCTTCTTTACTTTTGAAGCCATCCAGGCAGGGAGACCTTGCCCTTTTTCCAAGGACCGATCCTGATAAATTTCCGGATAAAACTTGCCGATGGTTTTCATGCCCCAGCCGATACCGGTCTTTTCTTCATGATGAGTAGCATTTTTTCTTTCAAGCGCTAAATCGAGCAATTTTTCAGCCTTCTCCTTTTCCAGACCCCATTTAACAGCCAGGTGAGTAGCCACACCAACTCCTCTCCTGTCCCAATGGTTTTTACTTTTGGATAATTGCTTAACCAGAGGAAATGCTATATCCCAATATTCCAGCAATCCTACGCCATACACACGTTCAGAAATGGTATCGCAGGCATACCAAACATTTCCGGTATGAATACTCCAGGCAGCAAGACGAAAGGCGGATAGCAAGTCTTTAGACATCTCAAGTTGGATGAACTTACCACAAAAGGGATAGGATCCTATCTGGTCCATTTTTATCACGGTTTCGACGACAGATTGTACTGCATCTTCCGGCAACCATGAATGGATTGAAGCTGCTAACTTTTCTAAAGAGGGGAATTTTACTTTTGAAGAGACAACCTGTTCGATTTGCCCATAGTATTGGGTGAAATTTTCATTTTCCCATTCTTCCTTGAGCAAATCGGACAGGTTGTTTATTTCTTTTATCGTCATCGGATAAAAATCGACCTATCGTCTTCTGGTGGTAATGACTCTTCTACAGCGTTTTTGCGTGTTTCCAAACACAAAGTTGCCACTCAAGCCGACATGAATACAATGGTAATTTCCGGCATAATTTG
The DNA here is from genome assembly GCA_020436955.1 of Saprospiraceae bacterium. Taxonomy (GTDB): domain Bacteria; phylum Bacteroidota; class Bacteroidia; order Chitinophagales; family Saprospiraceae; genus JAGQWW01. Next base: position 1,443 of record JAGQWW010000430.1, read on the forward strand.
GAATACCTGCCGGGCCATTTTCGCGATTCACCATATTGTATTGATAGCCAATTTCCCAGTGCAATTGTGCAAAAATGGGAGCTGAAACGCCTATGTAAAAATTATATCCAAGGTTCTTTTCATATTCAAAAGAACTGATTGGTTCCGAACTTTCGGCCAGGTATGTATTGGCAGTAGGAATATAATACCCCATTCCCGCGCTTAGAATCAGGCCAAATCGATAGGCAGGTAAGCTTGAAATATTTCCGCGAATGAAAGCACCATAATAAGTCTCGTCAAAATCAATTTTTGAACTTCCGTTTAGAATTTCAAAAGCCGGATTGTTTAAGTGTTGACGGTAATCGACGCCCAATTGGACGTGTTCGTGACCACCTGCCAACTTAAATCCGATGGGAAAATACCCCATGGATTCTTCATAGGGTTGGTAATCGTAATCAGTCAAATGATAACCGGAATACACTTCAAAAAATAACTGCTGACTGAAAGCTACATAGCCTATAGCCATGCAGGATAAGGTTAGCATGAGTTTTTTCATAACCGGGAGGATTTAGAAAATGAAACAGTAAGGTTTATTAAACTATATTTTAATCAACTTAAGGCTACCGAGGACTCCCCCATTTACATCTGCAACCGTCACCAGGTAAATGCCCTTTTTTAAACCGGAAACATTCGTGGATAATTGTGTAGATGAAGCTCTACCTTCAAAATTTTCAACCATTTGTTGCTTCCCATTTAAATCAAAAAAGGTCATTGTGTAATTTCCTTTTTCCAAGCCTTTGATGGTAATTGCAGCCACATCCTGCACCGGATTGGGGGATAGGGTAAACGCATCAGCACTAAGGAATAATTCATTAGCACCTACTGTCCTTGCACCATCTTTGTACTGGATACTGGTAATATTTTGGCCCGTTGCATCCATGCTGACCAGCGCAATAGGCTCTTTTGAAATATTGCTATGATAATAATACATCACGGAGGTATCATTACCTATAGCGCCCAGACCACCAATGGCCATGATAAACGGCGTAACATCAGTCCAACCAAGGAAAGGAACCTTTGCTTCGAGGACACCTGCTCTTATTTCAACTCTTTTTTCACGTAAAACATCATAAGTCCCACCTGGAATTTCCAAAGTCCCCCATGCATCGACATCATCCTGGCGGGTCAGTGAAATACCAAAACCCATTGAGTCAAGATTTAAAGGCACATTGGCCAAAATGGTATCTTTTATAGCATCCGGAAGATCATTCAAGCTAAATCTTACGGTAGCAGAAGTGGTTGTCGAAAAATTTCCTGATGTATAGCTTAAAGGAGCCCTTTGCAATACGTAGGGTTGATTAAAAGCCGCTATATCGCCAATACCAAGGCCGGAAATATCTGATCCTACTGTACTAA
>JAGQWW010000431.1 GCA_020436955.1 Saprospiraceae bacterium
GCAATTTTTTTCAAATAAGGACATAAACTATACCAATTGATATGTTAGCTTGTACCATCAATTGGTGATTTTTATCACATAACACCAGGAATCTACCATTTAAACTTCAAATATTCTCTTTGATACATCTTAAAGTATACTTTATATGAGGAAAATCACCATTTGTTTTATGCTAATAGGGGGTATGGTAATATCCTTACGTGCACAGGTCGATTCAAGGGAGATTGGCAATTTATATTTGGAAGATATTCCCGAAATTCCTGAACAAATCTTCTCCGGATTATTGGATTACCAAAACTTCCGCAGCGCTGGATTGGTCGATTGGTCATTGGATGGAAAAGGTGTATTCATTACTACCCGTTTTGGTGAAACCAATCAGGTACACGAGGTAGGTGGTCCCGGTGCATACCGCAAACAAATCACCTTTTTTAATGAACCGGTAAGCAGTGTAGTCATGAACCCTAATCCACTGTATCCCGGATTTCTATTTTTAAAAGATTTGGGTGGCAACGAAAACTTTCAGGTTTTCCATTTCAATTTAAAAGACAATTCTTATCGATTGATATCGGATGGAGAAAGCCGCAATACCGCTCCGCTCTGGAGCAATAGTGGCACCAAATACGCCTATGCCAGTACCCGGAAAAACAACAAAGACTATGGTGTGTACATTGGTTACTCGGATAATAGGCTGGGAGAGGAGTTGGTACTTGAAAAAGAAGGCTTCTGGTCTCCGGTCGATTTTGCACCGGGCGATAAATTGCTTACGCTAAGGCATTATAAATCCAACTTCGATAGTGAACTCTATATTTTGGATGTAGAAACGGGTGAATTGACCAAGGTTGATGAGGGACCCGAGCCTGCCATATATAGTGGGGGAGTCTGGTCAAAAGATGCTTCCCGAATATTTTACACTACCAATTACGGCACAGATAAAACCCAACTCCGGGTGTACAACGTATTGAATGGCAATGCTTTCCCCGTTACGACCAAAACACCCTGGAATGTTGGCGGCCTGACCATGTCCCCTAATGGGCAATACCTAGCATTTCAAGCTAATGAAAATGGGGTCGACAAAGTCTATATCATGGATACCGATTCCTACAGCTATTTTCAACTCAATAATCTGCCGGATGGCCAGGTCGGCAACATGGCCTGGCACAAGGATAACAACCGCCTGGCCCTCAGCCTGGCTACCAGTTCCAATCCAAATGATATTTTTGTAATCAACACCACCACCCAGGCCATAGAACAATGGACCTTCAGTGAAATGGGAGGCTTACATCCCGACAAATGCGTCACTCCCGAATTGGTCCTGTATCCCACTTTTGATAAAAAAGGCGGCAAACAGAATGTAACCCCCGCCTATTATTACAAACCAAAGGACCAAATAGGACCCTATCCAACCCTGATTTACATCCATGGTGGTCCGGAAAGCCAATTCCGACCGGGCTACAATTCAATGTTTCAATACCTGGTAAATGAATTGGGTATGGCCATTCTCGCACCGAATGTCCGAGGCTCTGATGGATATGGAAAAGCCTATCTCATGGCTGACAACGGTTACGATCGCGAAAAATCAGTCAAAGATATCGGCGCCTTACTCGATTGGATCCAACAACAACCCGAACTCGATGAATCTAACGTAGCAGTCATGGGTGGTTCCTACGGCGGATACATGGTGCTCGCCAGCCTGGTTCATTACGGTGACCGCATCAAATGCGCCGTCGAATCAGTGGGCATCTCCAGCTTTGTCACCTTCCTGGAAAACACCAAAGCCTACCGAAGAGACCTCCGCCGCGCAGAATACGGTGACGAAAGGGACCCCAAAATGCGCGTCTTCCTAACCGAAATATCTCCCTTGACCAACGTATCCAAAATAAATACCCCTTTGTTGGTCGTGCAAGGCCTAAACGACCCAAGAGTCCCCGCCTCGGAGTCCCAACAAATCGTAAAAGCTGTCAGGGAAAATGGCGGCAAAGCCTGGTACCTCCTCGCAAGCGACGAAGGCCACGGCTTTAAAAAGAAATCAAACAGAGACTTTTACCAGGCAACAATGGTGATGTTTTTGAAGGAGTTTTTGGAGTAGGAAAAGGAATGGGGATGGGAGATTGGGGATAGGGGAATTTACGAGTTACGAATTACGAGTGACGTGTTAGGAATTTTGATTTCACAAGCCCACTTAAGGGCTATGTACTTAAGTTAGTAAGATTATTTTGTAAGAACGCTTGTTGCGACCGTTGCGAAAATTCGTTGCGGTCGTCGTGTGCAACAGAAAACCAGGGCTAAAGCCTAATGTAAGTGTTTAATATTCAATGTTTTATGTTGAAAATATTATAGAGTGTTCATGTTATTATTTTTGCTGGTTCTTGGTGGTCAACCCCCAATCCCCTCTCAAGGGGGGCGATAGATTTTTGATGTTTTTTAAACCTTTTTATTTGAATAAAAGAGTTTGCTTCAGCAAGCGAAAAGCCAAGACTCGGGGGGTGACCTCAATAATTGAATCTTATTTAAATCCTTCATTCGGATTGGAACCAAATCATCTAAATTCAATTTGATTAAAGGCCAAAAATCACCCCCCAACCCCCTTGTATGTTTGTTCCGAATAAAAATTTTTGGATAAAAGATACCTTGGTAAGATGGAGGTTCGGGATGAGAATCCCCCTAAGCAACCCTTTGGTATGCAGACCTTGAGATTTCCCCCGGGCCTCTGGTTCTTTTGAGACTGAATAGCATTTAAGGCAAAGGCATTCCACCTTTAGTCAGTATAATTCACAAGGTTAGTCGACGGAGAACAAATTAACTTATTAAAGGTCATAATCATGGTATTTATCAAGCA
>JAGQWW010000432.1 GCA_020436955.1 Saprospiraceae bacterium
AAAACATTGGTAAGGTTAAAACTGTCGATTTGGCCCAATATGGGTCGACCAGCAGTGCCGGAAGGTTCTCCATCGTCATTGGCCCGGAAATTATTTTTGTCTAACCCCAGTCGATAGGCGTAACAATGGTGACGGGCTTTACTGTGTTCCTTTTTAACTCCTTCCAAAGCTTCCTGCCAATCTTTCTCATTATACACCGGAAAGGCGTAAGCTAAAAACTTGCTGCCCCGGTCCCGGAATTCACCCGTTGATGGTCCTGCCAGTGTTAAATAATGATCCGTCATAGGAGCAAAGTTGCTATTTCCCTTTGGAAAGGTTTAGGAATTGTAAAAGAAAGTGTAATCCTTTCTCTATTTTTCATGTTTCATACCAAAATGAATCGTATGAGAATAATTTTTACTTTTTTATTGCTGTTTTCCATACTAGGTGTACAGGACACCTTCGCACAAGACAACTCATTATTAACTTTCAACCAGGAAAGACTCAAGGTGAATAAAACCGGGATGACCATCCTTGGTTCCTGGGCCTTGGTTAATATGGGGGTAGGTGCCGTATTGGTTGGAAATGCAGAAGGTGCTGAAAAACATTTTCACCAAATGAATATCGGTTGGAATGCCATTAACCTTGGAATTGCCGCTTTTGGTTACTTCCAAACCCGCAAATCAGATCCGGCCTCTTTTGGTTTACAAGCTACTATTGATGAAAACTACTCCATGCAAAAGGTGATTCTTTTTAATGCAGGATTGGATGTAGGCTATATCGCCAGTGGTTTTTACCTGATTGAAAAGAGTAAAAATGTAGAGGAAAATGCTGAACTATGGGAAGGGTTTGGCAAAAGTATCGTCTTGCAAGGAGGTTTTCTTTTTCTATTTGACCTTGGCTTTCATGCAGTATTAGCCAGCAAAAACAAGAAACTGAAAGCCATCATGGCAAATGTCGGCATGACCGGTAATGGCATTGGATTGAATATGCGTTTTTAAAAAAAGATAAACTGGCAACCATGAAAGATTGGATTTTGATAACAGGGATTATGGCGATGTTCGGGTTTGGACATGCTCAAGATACCTTATCGGTGAGATCAACTCAGGTGGAGGCTGCTTTGAAAGTAGCCGGTCTGGAATTCACTGGTTCAGAGATTGACAGCGCCCTGGAAGGTATCCATCAAAACCGTGCTGCCTTTTATTCCAATCGTGAAGTTGCTATTCCCAATCAGGTTGCTCCAACCTTGTTGTTCAATCCATTACCTATTGGTTTTGAAATATCAAATCAGCAAAAACCGGTGGTTTGGTCAAAGCGCAGTGCTGTAAAACGACCTGATAATCTGGAAGAACTTGCCTTTTGGAATGTGAGAGATTTGGGTGAATTGATTAGGACCAGACAAGTCAGTAGTCTTGAGCTCACACAATTGAGTCTTAAGCGATTAAAAACATACGACGAAAAGCTTCATTGTGTAATTACCCTGACTGAAGCCTTGGCTTTGGAGCAGGCCAGAAAAGCTGATGAAGAGATTGCAGCCGGAAAATACCGCGGGCCCTTGCATGGCATCCCCTATGGAGCAAAGGATTTACTTTCAGTGCCAGGCTATAAAACAACCTGGGGAGCCACACCTTATAAGGAGCAGGTCATCAATGAAACAGCTACTGTAATCCAAAAACTGGAAGATGCGGGTGCGGTATTGGTTGCCAAGTTGACTTTAGGGGCTTTGGCATGGGGCGATGTATGGTTTGATGGCAAGACTCGTAATCCCTGGAATCCGGAAGAAGGTTCAAGTGGTTCTTCAGCCGGTTCAGCTTCTGCTGTCAGTGCCGGATTGGTTCCGTTTGCTATTGGTACAGAGACGCTGGGTTCGATTGTTTCGCCTTCAACTGTTTGTGGTACCACCGGACTGCGTCCTACTTTTGGCAGGGTATCGCGCCACGGTGCCATGGCTCTAAGTTGGACCATGGATAAGATAGGCCCCATTGCAAGGACAGTAGAAGATTGTGCGCTTGTGTTTAATGTAATACGAGGAAAAGATCCGCTTGATCCTTTTACCATGGAAGCCGACTTCAATTATGATGGCAATCGTCTGGTAAAGAATTTCAAAGTCGGATACCTCAAATCTATTTTTGAAAGGGACTATCCCTTCAAACGTCAGGATAGCCTGCTTTTGGCAAAGTTACAAGCCAGTGGGGTAGAGTTGATTCCTATTGAATTGCCGCCATTGCCACAAATCACCTACATTCTGACCGTAGAAGCGGCAGCAGCCTTTGATGAATTGACTCGTAGTGGTCGGGATGATGAGTTGGTTCGACAAATTAAAAATGCCTGGCCCAATGTTTTCCGCGAGGCCAGATTGGTACCTGCTGTTGAATACATTCAGGCTAATCGTTTACGAAGTCTTTTAATTGAAGAAATGGATCAGGCTATCAGCGGTGTAGATGTCTACCTGACCCCATCCTGGGGAGGCCCCAATCTTACCCTGACCAACCTTACGGGGCACCCACAGTTGGTTTTTCCCAATGGTTTCATCGACGGTAAGCCTACCAGCATCAGCATCGTCGGCCATTTATTTGATGAAGCGACCTTATTGGAATTTGGCAAATATGTTCAGGAGTTGGGGGAATGGCATTTGCAGCGGCCTGGGTTTTAGTCTTTGGTCTTTGGGGGCTGTTGGCTTTTAGCTATTGGCCTTTAGCCATTCGTAAACCGTAATTCGTAATTCGAAAATATCCCCGATCCCCATCTGTCACTACTCTTCAATGCCTAGCAGCGCAGCGTTCAATTCTCCCAGGGCGTGTTTGTCGCCTTGGGTTTTGGCTACCTGTTGTCCTTTTTTATACACTTCA
>JAGQWW010000433.1 GCA_020436955.1 Saprospiraceae bacterium
AAATCAGAACCGGTCAACAATACCTGACCAGCAGGATTGAACAGTGTCAACCCATGGATTAACGAAGGATTTTGCAATTCATCTTTATTGTAATGACCTGCTGCCAGGATGTTTCCGTTTGATAGTCTTAAAAGCTTTTCAATAGGTAAAATTTCTCCTTGACTATCGAGATCAAAATTTGGGTCTATTTCTCCGGCAAGGTTTAATTTGCACAAATTGGGACGTTTTATTCCGTTTACGTACAAAAAATCGCCGCCCATCCAAACCGAATTATCCAGTCCTTTGACAAAAGAATTTACCCGTCCAGGCTTTTCTATTCTTGCAGTGAAGGACGGTAGCGCAATGGCATTGGAAGAAAGGCTCGTCAGTTTAACCAGACCGGGTTGGAAATGGCCATTAAAATTTGAGAAGTCACCGGAAACCAACGGACTACCATCTGCCAGAAAACAAGTTGCAGTAAGACTACCATCAAAATCTCCGATGGAAGTAATTCCATTTCCATTGGTGACCACAATTAATCCTTCCCGGGTAGTTATCAGGAAATCACCGTTTCCGTTCGTACTGAAACTCCTTCCTTCATTGGGTAATTGTAAAGATATTTGGGGAGTACCATTGGCATCATGCACATAGAAATAATCTCCTACCGTTATTATCCTTCCAAAAGCATCCAGTTTAAGGTCCAGTACTGCAGTGTAGCTAGGTAATTTCAAGTCGAAAGAAGGGTCAATATTGCCGGCTTCATCTATTCTTATGCCTCCAAATCCTTCGCCGTTGAGGTATAAGTATCCCCAGATAAGTATGGAGTCGGGTCCTTGTTCTTTAATACCAAAAACTGCACTGTCTGTAAAATTTAACGGCAGGAAGTCTTTCATTTTTCCATCTGCATCGAGGACCGCTATTTCGAACAAGGTAGCACCCGGGTGATTACGTCTAATACCTGCAACCCAAATGTCGCCACTGGAAAGTACTTCAACTGAATAGATATTATAAAAGAGATCCAGGTCACTATTAAAATTGGGATCAATGCTACCGTCCGGTAACAATCTCAATAAGTTGGGCAAGGTATCTCCATTGACAGGGTCATAAAACAATCCGGCGGCAAAAAAATTACCATCCGGTAATTCGATTATGCGTTTTGGATTGTCGTTGGATAGGGGTTCAAAGGAAAAGTCATCTAGTAAGGCTCCATCTTGATCTATTTGAAAAAATTGGCCGGCATATTTTTCGTTAAGATGGCCATTCCAAACATTGCACATCACATTGCCTTCACTTGTCAGGAATAGCTCCTGGGAACCGCTGGGGGATAAGACCTGAGCAAAGGGAGCATAAGGGGTTTGGGCAAAGGCAATTACTACAAAAAAGGTAAAGAGAAGGGTACTGATAGTCTTCAAGGTATTTTAGTTTTTCGTGCAGGCTAGATCTTGGACTTACCTGAATGGATTGAAGAAAATAACAAATTCAAATATTATTAATTTGAATGGGAAAACCTTACTAAAGGTTCATTTTAACGTTTTTGAAAGGGAATTTTCATCCTGTTTTAATCCTGAATGGTTGAAATTAGTTTCATTTATCTCAAACCCAATATGCTTCCAATTGCTTCCATTAGCGGCTTTGCGGGAGCATCAGCCAAACATGCCGGGCATTTTTAAAAACTAATCATACAATCGATCGTATCGGTCACCATATGAAAAAGTAAACCTATGCCAATAATTCTGTAGGGCTTTGGAAAAAATATCAAGACCAGATAGACAACCATGGCATAATAAGTATGGAGGGGGTGGAAATTGATACTACAACGATTGGCTTGAAACATGGGTGTAGCAAAAATGTGATCCAGGTCAACCAGCATGGTTGCCAATAATATCAAATATGCTTTTTTCCAGTCTTTTTTAAAAAAGAAAAAGGCAATTAACAGCGGGAACCCAAGGTGCAAAAAGTAATGAAGTATGGGTTGGATCATTGGGGCTGATTTTTGGAATATGTATGAAACTTGATAGCCTCAAGCTTTAAAGCTTCCTTTTCCAATACAACTTGAAATTTCTTGGGCTTATTAGTGCTAATGACATAATCAGAATACCGAAAAAACCAAAAACCTCCCACTGTTATCCTATTCTAATTCGCCTTCCTAACAAACTCAGACTTCAATCCCATCGCTCCAAATCCATCAATTTTACAATTGATGTTGTGGTCTCCGTCCGTTAGTCTGATATTTTTCACTTTGGTACCCATTTTTACGGGTTTGGGTGCTCCTTTTACCGGTAGGTCTTTGATAACCACCACCGTGTCTCCGTCTGCTAATTCGTTGCCGTTGGCATCTAATACTTTTTGGCCGCCTGATTCATTGTAATCAGCTGGATTCCAGTCATTTCCACATTCAGGGCAGGAATAAATTTCGCCGTTTACGGTATAACCAAAAGGAGATTTACAAGCAGGACATTGTTTTAATTCGTCAGACATGGTAGTTGTATTTTGGACGGGTTAGACAGGATAATGCTTTATAAAAAAGATGCCAATCAAACCCCGGATAGATGTAAAGGCGGCAAATTAAAGAATATATTGCTTCCTGCACATGATCTAAGGAAGCAATATATTAAAACCTTTTCCGTATGGAGGCCAAAATTATTATTCTACAAAGTTGGCTTCCCAGGGACCGATACCGGTTATTTGGATGACGGAATTGCTGTCTACCCAAACCGTATGCACGGCGCCGCGCTTGTTGACATAATAGTCGCCGGGCAAAAAGTGTTTTGCATCTGCATAGGTAGCGTCCTTTCCAAAAGCGACCGAAAGTTGTCCCGATAGGATGGTAACCCGCTCGTCTTTAG
>JAGQWW010000434.1 GCA_020436955.1 Saprospiraceae bacterium
GCTGAAGTTTAAAAATTGTGGGTAGCAAATATCAAAATTATTTGTCTAAACTGGTAACCTTGTACTTTCGTCTGTGTCTTAAATAAACATTAAACCCATTTTGATGAATCGGTTCATATTTTTAGCCATAATTTCTGTTTTTATCCCAATGGTCGTTTTCACCCAGTCTTCCGTTGAATCGGAGATGGCTAAAAAAAAGGCCGAAGCTGCTATTAAAGATGTAAAAGATGGCGTTTTGGTGTTTAGGCTGGTAAGTAATTATAAAAAAAAGGAAGCCTTAAAGGAGATCCTGACTCAACCGGACCTTGATGCGAAAACAGAGCTTAATATAAAGAATCGATTAAAAACGATTGAATTGGAAACGAATGCCACCAATAAAATGTGGATGGAACTTTTACAATACCAATTCACTCTTTCTGAAGTTCTTTTTACTTATGACACCACCTCTGCCAAAACCCTGAATGAAAATGACGGTAAAATGGCCTTTTTAAATGAAGACCTGCAAATTGACCCTGCTACGAGTCTCAACAAGAGACCTTATGTCATGGCTTATTTTGGCAATACACCCACCAGCAGTGGTACCGGTATCGAGGCCATTTTATTTAAAAATTCAGCTTTTGAACCACTGGTAAAACCATTCCCTTATTACATTAAGAGAACCATGTTCACCTACTATAAAAATATGCTCTTCAATCCTGAAATGGCAGAAAGAAGGAATATTGAAAAAGTAGCGCAAAAATTAAACGCTGCCTTGACAGATTATTACGAAGATGTATTTTAAGTGAGAAATTTTCTTTAATTTTATAGGGTTGTTTGCAAAAGCCGGCAGCTTATGAAAAGATTATTTCTTGTACTTACCGCTATTGTAATTATCTCGCTAGACCTGGCCGCTATCATGGATATTTGGTCGCAGATAGAAACCAATTACACCGCAGAAATTGTCCTATTGGGGCTCAGCATCCCGCTTTTATATGCACTCAGCATCATGTGGGGCAAACCTTCAAAGACACACTTGTAAACCAAAATCCATTTCCTTTTTTAAAATTAGGTTTCCTCTAAAAAGGAATAATCATTCCTTTTTTTCTCATTCAACTTTACCTTTTACAATCTATAGACTTCCTTGACTTCAGCAAGCCAACAAACATTCAAAGCTTTTTAAAAAAAAAGTTTACCACATCCCCCTTTCACCTATCCCCAATCCCCTATCTCCTATCCCATACCCCATACCTCCAACCAAGTCTCAAATAATTAGAGGGAAAGCACCAAGATCTAATTGAGCAAGATCAACTTTTTGATTGATCTTATTCAATTGAACATTTCGAAAAAATGTTGTTTTTTGATAATAGAATAAACGCTATTATCATGAAAGCAATCCATCGTATTTTATTGCCAACCGATTTTTCAAAAGTAGCTCAGGCCGCCTTCCGGTTTGCTCTGTTGTACGCAGCAGAAAAAAAGGCAAGTATAAAAATCCTTCACGTTGTGATACCTGAATACGAGGCATTGGATCTTCCTGTTGTGGCTGCACAAGCCACTAAAGAACGAGTCGAAGCTGCCCGGATTGCTATGGATAGTTTTATCAAATACGGCATCACCCAGGTGGAAACTACCCACCAATTGACCGATATTCCACTGGTTTCTTCTGAAATTGAAATAGGAGGCGTCTCAGAGACCATCGATACCATTGCCAGAAAAGACGATTGTGATATGGTCATTATGGGTACCCGGGAAGAACATACCACCTTCGATCATATGTTTGGAAGCATTTCCTCCAATGTAATGGCAAATGTACCTTGTGATGTAATGATAGTGCCACCTGATTCACAGGAGTCCAAGATTAAGAATATTGCTTTTGCTTCTGATTTAAAGACAACCGACCCCTATAATATCTGGAAAGCAGCTCAATTGCTTGAGCCATTTCACCCGATTATTCACTGTATCCATGTCCAGGACTCAAAAAACAAAAATGAAATGGACATGACTGAAATCAGGGACTTTTTCGAAAACCGGGCTCCTTCCCTACAAATGCAGTTTAAGGAAATAGATGGCAATAGTGTTTCAGATGCTTTGAACGATTATATTGACACCTTTGATATTGACATGTTGGTCATGCCTTCGCCACAACGGAATCTTATCGAAAGGGTTTTTCATAAGAGTATGACACGGAAAATGTCCCTTGCCTGTACAATTCCGCTTTTGGTAGTACGCTAATAACTTTAAAGGCCTACATTCGAAGTATGAATAATGGCCGCAAACGTTTACGAGAGGAACTTAAGACTTGTGCAAATGCATGGGCATGGGCAATTGGTTTCTTGTTACTTTCCACGGCATCCATCGCACAGACCATTTTGAATGGCAGTTTTGAAAATCATGCTTTTTCCTGTGGCATTAATTTGAGGAATGAAACCATAAACGGAAATTTTCCGGGCCTATTTGCATTTGGCAATCAAAGCGAAATTGATATTCTGAAAGATTCTTGTGGTTACGGATCAGCCATAGACGGGGAGTATTTTATTGCTTTATACCACCGTGATTTTTCAGATGCCTTTTCTTTGCAACTTTCTGAGCCGCTTGCTGATGGAAGGACATACCTACTTAATTTTTCAGCCAAATTGGGGCAAAACTTCAATAATCAAAATACAAAAATTGAAATCGGATTGTCGGATAAACCGGATCAATTTGGTGACTTGATATTTACTTCTGAAAAAATCGCTACTACCTGGCAAAACCTGTCATTTGAATTCACTGGTGACGCTGAATATTCTTTTTTAACAGTCCGGATACAGGCCAATATGGAAACCTGGACATATCTGGATAATTTC
>JAGQWW010000435.1 GCA_020436955.1 Saprospiraceae bacterium
GGCTTTTTCCTAACTACTTCAAAATTCTCCTGGCCCTTTCTAACGCATTTTACTTCCCAATCAAATTCAAAATTTCCGGTTCCGCTCTTTAGTTCCTTTACTCTTATTCCTTTGTCTGTCTTTTCGACTACTGCCAATCCATAAGTGTCAATGGAAAGTGGCGTAAGGATTACGGTCATCGTTTCAGGGGTTGCCAGGTAGGAAAAATGCTCCGGGAATGGTACAAATGCTTCTCCATTTTCCAAAGTTGTAGTTCCTCGGGTATACGCTCCGGCTTCTGGTCCTTCCATCGCTACATACCAGATTTCCTTGTCTTTGTCTTCCGGGTGGTCCATTCTAAAAGGCTTCAAATCTGCAAAGACAACTCCGTTTCCATTTTGGTCAATGTAAAATCCTGCCTGAGCAACATCATTTTGATCAAAAATTGCAGCATATCCGGCACCTTCTAAACCCAATGGACTTGGGTCCGGGCCAGCAGAGAAGTTTAGGGAACCTTCTCCATCGTACAATTTCAAAATACCGTCTTGGGTAAAGATATCGCGATACAAACTGGCTGCATACCCACCGGTAGGATTGTGAACGTTTACAGAAAATGGGTTCATGGAAGTGAAGCGATTGTTTGGCTCTTCTACTGCAATTTCCCAATTGGACCAAACTGAACCAAGGTTAAATTCATCTATCTTCAAACCTGCTCCACTTTGTCCTAAATCATCCAAAACGGTTACCAATCCGCCATTCATGTTGTCGTCTATATAATTCGCTCCTATATCCACATTCGGAAAATTATTTTCTCCGTTTGTTCCCATATAGCCAACCTGAGGCAATAATACATCGCGATTCAATGACAAAGCAGCAATACCATTCGGATCCATCAAAGCATATCCCCAGTAATCTGAAATAGAGCCATCCAGTCCATTATCATCTAGAATGCTGAATCTTCCTTTCGAAAACACATTAGGTTCGTCGTTGGATACATTCATACCCGCATGCATGGCTCCGGTTGAGTCTACAATACCCATAAATCCATTGTAGCCTGGCCCATCTTCAACTCCCAGCATAACGCGAGGTCTTACGAAGAAATTAGTTCCGGGTCCAAAAGTATTTTTATCACCCAATACAATGGTTTGATTGTCAATCAAGTTGGCAGTTGAATCGCCAATTAGGCTTACCCAACCGGAGGTTTCATTGCTTTGCAAAGCAGTTCTAAGGTTTTCATTGGAGTCATACAGGTACACATTTCCGCTAGGGCCGGGATTGGGATTAAAAGGATCTGTACCAGGCACACCGGTAATTTCTACCACTTTATTATCATTTGCACCGGAAAACAACTTCACTCCTCCGCTGCCATTATCTTCTGTTCCCATCCAGGCATTTTTCCATTTTGCATCGTTCCATAGTGTTAGGCTGTCTTTCCCCAGGTAATACCTGGTGAATAGGGATCCTCCTTGATTTTTTTGAATTCCCTGGATTGCATTTGGCGCTACATCCAATGACATATCTGCTGTTTCGAGGTTAAATCCCCAATAGTTATAGCTGGCTTCATCTATAGAATTGGAGAAAGTTACGCCCCATGGTTTCATACTTGCGTAGGTAGGTAAAATCAATCCACTACCTGGTTCATAAAAGTAAAGACTGTCCTTATCCAATTTTGCCAGGGTCTCTACAAATGGCAAACCGGGGTTGAAAAAATGAGCCCCGTTATAACCAAAATCTGCAACGTGCTGCCCACTATTCTTTTGGAATTTTGCACCATATGCATTGAAATAAGCGTTGTAATCGCTACCGTCATATACGCCTACACTGTATGGAAAGATATTTACATTCTCACCAGTGTTTTCATTTTTAACTAATGCATTTCCACCTGTATATTCAATGGTATTAGGGTTATTGATAGATGGTTTCCATGGAGATTCGAACCCGCTTAAATCGATGCTGTTCCCATCTTCAATGCTAAGTGTATTTCCATTTAATTGCAATTGCTGATCATCTGTATTTACAGGAATGATTTGATTCAGGTCTACAGCATTACCATCAGAGATTATCAATTGAGTCCCTGCCAGGGTTAAATTTTGCAACTCGTTAATTGGATCCGCATCTGCATCATTTACCTCATCGGTAAAAGAACCACCATTTTTTGAAAGACTCACCTGATTGCCACTTCGACTTAACACTTGAATCTCATTGTTTGGGTCTGCGTCAGCATCCGCTCCACCGGTCGGGATGGTGATGCTATTTCCCTGGCTGATACTTAAGGTATTGGTGTTTGGGTCGAAGGAAAGATTTTGCAGTTCATTACTTGCATCTGCGTCTGCATCGTTTACTTCATCTGTAAAACTGCCACCATTGCCCGAAAGGGTAATTGTATTTCCAATGCGGGTCAGCGATTGCATTTCATTGTTTGGATCAGCATCAGCATCTTCTGTTTCATCAATAAAAGAGCCACCATTTTTTGAAAGGCTCACCTGATTTCCGTTACGACTCAATACTTGAATTTCATTGTTTGGGTCAGCATCGGCATCAACTCCACCCGTTGGAATTACAACGGTATTGCTGCTGGATAAGCTTAACTCGTTTGTATTCGGATTAAAAATTAGGGTTTGAATTTCGTTACCAGGGTCGGCATCAGCATCTACTGTTTCATCTGTAAAACTTCCTCCATTTTGAGATAGCATTATCGTATTTCCATTCCTGGAAAGGGTTTGGATTTCATTCATAGGATTAGCATCGCCATCGTCCAGGCTGACAGTCCCTCCATTTCTGGAAAGTGTTAGCAAATTGCCCATTTTGGATAGTTGCTGAATTTCATTATTTGGATCGGCA
>JAGQWW010000436.1 GCA_020436955.1 Saprospiraceae bacterium
TACCTTCGATTTTGACAATGTATTTCAACTGAATATCTATAGCATCTTTGCCATTTTTGGAGTAATATTTTTGCTTTTTGCCCTTTTTCTTTTCAGTCATCGTATGATGCTGACCATTCAAAAGACAGGGCTGCCCAGAAAATGGCGAATGGCTTCCTTGGTGACTTCTCTTTTGTTGTCCCTGCCGGTGATTTATTTTACCGATTTGAATCTGCCCTTTATCAGGGTGGTGATGGGAGCATCGATTTATATTCTACTTTTTGACCTTTACATCGACAATAAAAGTCCATCACTGGTTTGGTTGGGTATTTGGTTACTGTATTTTGCTTCTTCCTCTGCCGCTATTTTATTCAAATACAATGAGGATAAAGACATTATTACCCGGTTCCAATATGCACAAGAACTTTCCAATTGGCGCGATTCTATTGCGGAAGTAGAGTTTGGAGCTTTTGTCGAGCAGGTCCAGTCCGACAGTCTTATGCGTTATTATCTATACCGATATAATGCACCAGACAGGCCGCTCATGTTGCAAAGAAGGATTGATAATATTTATTCAGATTTCAATTATCTGTTCAATATCTATTCCTACCGACATCAGTTTGTTCCGCCGGTGGACACAAGCAAAAATGAAAGTATTTTTGATGAGGAGGCCAAGGATTTACCGGGTCTCTATCAAGAGGCAAGTCCTTCGAAGGAGGAAGGTGTTTTAATGCACCGACAGCCCGGAGAGATGATGTCATATCTGGCAAAACTTACCTTTCAGAATTCAGAAGACACCACCCAACACTACCAATTATACCTCGAAACCCAAAAGCGATTAAGGGAACCTTCGATGGTGTATACGGAATTGATTTTGACCCAATATTTTAAAAATTTAAAAAATCTTGATTTCTACGATTATACCATTTTTGAAAATGGAAAAATTGTAGAATACAGTGGCCGCGCATTTGAACATTCTTTAAAGGACTTTACTATTCCTGCCGGCAAAGATTATGGAGTGTATATCATAGAAGGACGTTCAGAGCTTATTTACAAAGCCGAGAATGGTCTCACCATTGTAATCGGTAGACAGGTAAGGAACCTTTTGAAGGCCATTTCACTTTTCTCTTACCTGTTTGTATTGCTGGCCTTTACAGTCTTTTTCATCGCTATTGTCAATACTTTTACCAGAGTACTACCGGAGGTGTTGAAATTGACGGTTTGGAAAAAGCCTTCTTTAAAAAATAAGATCCAGCTGGCGATCATTTTGACCATTGTTACCTCCTTTGTAATGATTGGATGGGTAACTGTGATTTATTTCCGAAATACTTCCAACGATTACCATGAAAACCGGCTTCTAAGAAAGTTGAGTTCGGTACTGGCAGATGCGGAGCATGAGATACAGATCCGCATGGAAGCAGGTGAGAAGGAGATGGATTTGGGTCAACTGGTACAAAGTCTGGCACCTATACACCGTATGGACATCAATGTCTATGATCTAAAAGGCAACCTGATTACATCTACTGAGCTGGATATTTACAATAAAGGAATTATGGCGCCCAAAATGGGTTCCGTTGCCTATTGGGCCCTGAGCAGGTTCAACAGAAATGATAAAATACAGGAGGAGGGGATTGGTAAGTTGCAATATAAAGCTGCCTATGTTCCCTTGCGCCAACCCAATGGTAAAATTATGGGTTACATCGGTCTCCCATATTATTCAAAACAAAGAAACCTGCGCGATGATGTATATGAGTTTATGGGTACCCTGCTCAATGTGTATGTCTTTTTATTACTAATTGCGTCCGGTATCGCCATCCTGGTGGCCAACAATATTACCAAACCGATATCTGTAATTGGTGAGCGATTCAGAAGATTCAAATTGGGCACACCCGAACCTTTGGTATGGAACAGCAAAGACGAATTGGGCGAACTGATCGAAGATTACAATAGGATGATTGCCCAGGTGGAAGACTATACGGAAAAGCTCAAAAAGTCCGAAAGAGAAGGTGCCTGGCGGATTATGGCCCAGCAAGTGGCACATGAGATCAAAAATCCGCTGACACCGATGGCTTTGAGTATCCAATATCTACAGCGAACGCTAAAACATGATCCGGAAAATGCGCCTCAACTTTTTGAAAAAGTTACCAAAACACTCATGGAGCAAATAGAGAGTTTGGTACAGATTTCGACGGCCTTCTCCAACTTCGCCAAAATGCCAAAGCCCAACAATAAACCGCTTTGGATCAATGAATTGGTAGAATCTGTTTTCCTGCTATTCGCAGAGAACAAAGAAGTGGAAATCAATATGTTTTTACCTGAGAAAAGATACCAGGTTTTTGCTGATAAAAACCAAATGATGCGTGTCCTCAACAACCTCATTAGCAATGCCATCCAGGCTATCCCTGATGAAAGGAAAGGTAAAATCGATATCTCTGTTTTTGAAAAGGGAGAAAACGTAGTTATCAAGGTCAGCGACAATGGTTGTGGTATCACAGAAGATATGCAAGACAAAGTTTTCGCACCCCACTTCACCACCCGCAGCTCCGGTATGGGATTAGGCCTTGCCATGTGCAAAGACATCGTAGAAATGGGCGGTGGTCAAATTTATTTCAAAACCGTACCCGAAAAAGGCACCGATTTCTTCGTAGAGCTACCGAAATTGTAGTATCTAGTCTTTGGTGCTGTTGGCTATTTGCTGTTGGCCATTGGCTATTCGTAAATCGTCATTCGTCACTCGTAAATATCTTTCATCCTTCATCGTTCCTCTTCCATCTAAATTCTTCACTCTTAATTCATGTATTCTTAACTCATGTACTCTTAATGGTCTTTAGTGC
>JAGQWW010000437.1 GCA_020436955.1 Saprospiraceae bacterium
CTTTTGGACAAAGCAAAGAACAAAAACTTACCTTTTTTGCTGAAGAACCATCAATTGTAATGGATTTTGATGCTGAAAAAACACTCCGGGTAATATCCAATATCCTGTCAAATGCTATAAAATATACGCCTGAAAAGGGGAAAATTGACTGCGTCGTTTCATTAGAGAATGGATTAGAACCTCAATCTGCGAAAAAATTGATTATAACAATTCAAGATACAGGCCAGGGGATTTCTGAGGAGCATCTACCATTCATATTTAACCGTTTTTTTAGGGCCTCCAACCAACAAAACTCTTTTGAAGGGGGTACCGGTATTGGCTTATCACTTTCGCAAGAAATGGTGAAGCTTTTAGGTGGAAATATAACGGTGAGCAGTGTAGAAGGAAGTGGTACAACTTTCCGGGTTTCACTTCCCATAACCCAAAATGCTCCAATGGTCGATAATGCTGATATTTTAAATATCCAGCAGTCTATTTTTACCAGGCAAGCGCATGTTTTAGAAAAAAATGCATCAAATGGTGACCTTCCCATAGCTCTTATTGTAGAAGATAATCAAGACATTGCTCAATACCTGCGTATTTGTTTGGAAGGCAGTTACCATACAGAATGGGCAAAAAATGGAAGAAATGGCTTGGAAAAAGCATTGGAAAGCATACCTGATATTATTATTAGCGATGTAATGATGCCTGAAATGAATGGATTTGAGCTTTGTGAAAGATTAAAGGAAGACACACGTACCAGTCATGTGCCGATTATTTTGCTCACTGCGAAAGCAGACGTTGGTTCCAGGATTACAGGTTTAAAGCATGGTGCAGACGATTACCTTGCAAAACCATTTCATGAAGAAGAGTTATTGGCTCGCATGGAAAACCTTCTGGATATCCGAAGAAAATTACAAGCTCGCTATCGGGATGTAAGGGAACCGGTTTCCTCCGGACCAATAGAAGTTGAGGTGCAAAAGGAAGATGAATTTATTCAAAGCGTTAAAGCATTGGTAGAAGCTGAAATGGATAATCCGGAATTTGATTTGAACGCCATCAGCGATGCTTTGCACCTAAGTCGCTCTCAATTTGGTCGCAAGATAAATGCGCTCACAGGGCGTACACCTGCAATTTTTGTGCGCTCCATCCGGCTCCAAAAAGCGCGTGAACTTTTACTTTCTACGGAGCGGTCCGTAAAAGAAATCGGATACGAGGTAGGTTTTTCCAACCCGGTGCATTTTTCCAGATCCTACTCAGAGGAATATGGTGAAAGTCCCAGTAAAACCCGGGAAAACAGATAAATGCGCATATAAGATAAGGACATGCGCATATAGGTAATGGAGCCTTTCTAAGCTTCTTTCAAATTTGCATTACACATTTTTAAATGAATCCATTTAAAAAAAAAGGTCAATGCAAAAGCTAATCCTACTCCTGATTTCTCTCTCTTCATTTTTATCAACTTTCGGAGCCACCATAACCTGGGATGGTGATGCTGGCGATGGCCAATGGACGACTGCCACTAACTGGGACGGCGATGTCCTTCCCGGAGCGGGCGATGACGTTGTTATTGCAAATGGAAATGATGTTACAATTTCCACTGGGTCCGTGACAGTCAATACGGTAAAAATCAACAACAACGCTTCTGATTTGACTATTGCAGCTGGAGCTACCTTGAATGTTTTCAATTCCGGTGCCGGTTCTACGCTTGAAGTAGCCAATGGAGGCCTCAAATTATATGGTAATGTGAATATAACGGGGGGAAGTACAGGCCTTCTGATTTATGGCAATTTTCAGAATTACAATACGGGTGTTCTGGACATATCCGGCAGCTCGAGCTATTGCATAAATTCGATACAGGACTTGACTAACAATGGCACCATTTATCTGGATGGAGGATCCATAGCAAGCCTTAATACGATAGGTAGTTTTTTTGACAATAATGGTACTATCGACATAACAAACAGTGGAGCAAGGGCCATTAATTTTTTAAGTGTTTTTACGAATGGAGCCAGTGGAACAATCAATATTGCTAGTGGAACCGGCTACGGGATTTATTTTCCGGATGATTTTTCGCTTACAAATGATGGCAGCATTGTTATCAGTGGTACTGCCAACAATGCCATTCAAGTAGAAAACGTCAACGGTACGGCTGCTTTCACCAATAGTGGTATCCTCCAGGGAACCGGCACCTTTGACCTAAATGGGTCACCTCTTGGAGGTACGGTCATTCCCGGCCTGTCCCCAGGTACCATGAATTTTGCCGGTAACCAGGTGTTTGCTGCGGGTACTACCCTTGAAGTTGAAGTAAATGGGATCACACCAGGAACCGAACATGATAAAGTGGTAGTCGCTGGTACTGCTACTTTAGGCGGCACATTGAATGTGTCAATCAACTATACTCCTACCAAAGGCGATCAAATCGTAATACTCCAGGCGGGTTCCATCTCAGGTACCTTTTCTTCCATCAATCCTGCGCTGCCTCTAGAATGGGAAATTGTTTATACATCAGGAGCGGTTACACTCATCTATGATTGGACTGTTGGTGTTTGGGATGGATGGGCAGGAGATGGAGAATGGACCAATGCCAATAATTGGGAAGGGCGTATTCTTCCTGGACCTGGTGACGATGTATTGATTGCAAATGGTGATGATGTTATGCTCTCAGCGGGGTCCGTGACTGTAAATAAGGTGAAAATCAACCAAACATCGTCCGACTTAACCATAGCAGCTGGTGCTACGTTGAATATTTTCAATTCCAGCAGCGGTTCAGCTTTGGAAATAACAAGAGGTGGCCTTAAAATCTACGGGAATATAAATATAACAGG
>JAGQWW010000438.1 GCA_020436955.1 Saprospiraceae bacterium
GGTGATATTATTCTCCGGATTTGATTTCTTTCAAATCCAGGTACAGCTCATCCAATTGTTTTTTGTCAACATTGGCAGGAGCGTCAATCATCATATCTCTACCCATATTATTTTTAGGGAAAGCTATAAAGTCTCTGATACTGGTCTGACCTTTCAACACTGCACACAGACGGTCAAATCCGAAAGCGATACCACCGTGTGGTGGAGCGCCGTATTCAAAAGCACCTAGTAAGAAGCCAAACTGTTCTTCCGCTTCTTCGGGTGTAAAGCCCAGTAGTTTGAAATTTTTAGACTGCAATGCACGATCGTGGATTCTGATAGAACCACCTCCAATCTCAGCACCATTGATTACCAGGTCATAGGCATCTGCACGCAATCCTTTCAGTATCTCATGGTCATCAGACATCATTTTTTCAATGTCTGCTTTTTTAGGAGAGGTAAATGGGTGGTGCATTGCAAAGAAACGATTTTCGTCTTCATCCCACTCCAGCAATGGGAAATCCACAACCCATAAAGGCTTGTAATCACCCGGTTTGATCAAATCCAGGTTACGCCCCAATTCAAGACGCAATTCACCCAACTGTTTGCGGGTTTTATCCAACTCACCACTTAGGATGAACAACATGTCACCTTTTTCAGCACCGAAGAGTTCTCCCCAGGCTTTTAAGAGATCGTCGTTATAAAACTTGCCTACCGATGTTTTAATAGAGCCATCCTCTTCAAATTTCACATACACCAAACCTTTGGCGCCAATCTGAGGGCGTTTTACCCAATCTGTAAGTTTGTCAATATCTTTTCTTGAATAGGCACTTGCGATTCCTTTTGCACAAATACCTGCCACCAATTCAGCACTTTCAAACACACTAAAACCAACTGCCTGCTCTTTAATGATATCATTGAGCTCCACAAATTCCATCCCAAAACGAAGGTCCGGCTTGTCGCTTCCGTACAAACGTAAAGCATCGTCATAATTCATCCTTGGGAAGGAAGGCAATTCAACGTCAAGGGTTGTTTTGAAAAGGTGTCTGGTTAACCCTTCAAATGTATTTAGGATGTCTTCCTGGGTAACAAACGACATCTCGCAGTCTATCTGGGTAAACTCAGGCTGACGGTCTGCACGCAAATCTTCGTCGCGGAAACATTTTACAATTTGAAAATACTTGTCAAATCCAGCGACCATCAAAATCTGCTTGAAAGTCTGAGGAGACTGCGGCAAAGCATAAAACTGCCCTGGATTCAAACGGCTAGGCACCACAAAGTCACGGGCACCTTCCGGTGTACTTTTGATAAGGTTTGGCGTTTCTACTTCAATAAAACCAGAACCTGCAAGGTATTTTCTGGTTTCGATAGCCAGGTTAGAACGGAAAATCATGTTTTCACGCACCCCTTCTCTACGCAAATCCAGGTAACGGTACTTCATACGAAGGTCATCTCCACCGTCTGTATCCTCTTCAATGGTAAAGGGAGGCACTTTCGATGCATTTAGCACATTCAATGCCGTTACTTTTATTTCGATTTCTCCTGTTGGAATTTTATCGTTTTTGGAAGCTCTTTCAATCACTTCTCCTTCTACCTGGATAACCCACTCACGACCAAGTGTTCTCGCCTTTTCCAACAATTCAGCAGGCGTTTCTTCTTCATTTAAAATCAATTGGGTGATTCCGTAGCGGTCCCTTAAATCGACCCACAACATGAATCCTTTATCACGGGTCCGTTGTACCCATCCACTCAGGCTTACTTTTTTTCCTACATCAGAGATTCTAAGCTCTCCACAGGTATGCGTGCGATACATATTTTTAGTTTTGTACAAATTATAAAGTGCAGCAAAATTATTTCCTTTCCTTTACGCCGGGAATCGGGAAAAGGTGCGCAAAATTAGGAGGAATAAATAAAGCAGGAAAGGAAGAACCAAAAAAAGCCAAAATGGGTTCTTTTTTTAAGAAAATAAGGCAATGTAAGCGTTTATGGAACTACAGTTTTATGCACATGGTAAGTTGTTGTTGACCGGTGAGTATTTTGTACTTGATGGTGCAGCTGCGCTTGCCTTTCCGGCTGCATACGGGCAGCATATGAAAGTACATCCGGGACCAGGGCCCTATGAAGTCAACTGGCATGCATTGGATGAAAAAGGACAAACCTGGCTTTCCTGCAAATTTTCCGGCATTGACTTCCAGCTATTGGAAACCAACGATACAGAAAGCGCTGAAAGACTGCAATCCATTTTAAAAACCTGTAGAAATCTGAATCCCGAATTTTTGCTTGCCAGACACCGATATTCTGTTGAAACGGTACTTGAATTTCCCAGAGCATGGGGATTGGGCACTTCCTCTACGCTAATTTCCATGATTGGAAAATGGGCAGAAGTGAATCCATGGCAATTGCTTGAAAATACGTTTGGTGGTTCGGGGTATGATTTAGCCTGTGCTGAAACCCAACATCCAATTTTGTATAGATTATTGGACGGACAAGGCCATTCGGAATTGGTCAAGCTTCATCCTGAACTTTATAAAAAGATGCATTTTGTTTATCTGGGTAACAAACAAAATAGCAGAGAAGGCATCAGGATGTACCGTAGTAAAGGCAAACCCGGAGTACAACTGCTTAACGAAATCAATCAACTTACCAGCGATTTTATTTCAGCGCAGGACATTTCTCAGTTGACAACTGCGATGGTAAAACATGAAAAGCTCGTTGGAAAATATTTAGGTATTACACCTTTACAGGAAAGGGAATTCCCTGATTTTAAGGGGGCTTTAAAATCACTTGGAGCCTGGGGTGGTGATTTTTTTGCTGCTGTTGCAGAAA
>JAGQWW010000043.1 GCA_020436955.1 Saprospiraceae bacterium
ACAGCAGAAGTATGTGGACTTCCCTAATACTACTCAGTACTTTGAAGGAGAATTTAACGGGTTTGTGATTGAAGCCAATGTTGGTTTCTAAAATAAGGCTATAATTCTAGCCAAGGAAGGGCTGGCACGCTTCGGCTGGCCGGCCCTTCGTATTAAAACCTAGTAGTCATGCTTACCAATAAAGTGATACATTCGGGCTTGTTTTTAATGCTTATTGTCATTTTGTCAAGTGGATTGACTATGCTTCGCAATATCAATTATTCCATCGACCCCTCTAGCAAACTTTCTCTTGAAGGGACTAGTAACGTTACAGATTTCTCTTGTGACTGTAAGCAAAGTTTCCCGGGCGATGAAGTGTATTTTGAAGAGGATCTCGAAAATGGCACGCTTACATTTCAAGGGGCACAATTAAATGTGAAGACCAAAAATTTGGATTGTGGAAACCATGGAATGAATAAGGACATGTACAATACCCTTATGGCCGATAAGTATCCTTATATATCCATACAGCTCCTTTCAGCTACTTTGCCAAAAACTACTTCCCTCCAAGATTCTCGCTACTGGACTTCTTTAAACACAAGAGTGGCTTTGACCATTGCCGGGCATAAAAAGGTAATGCCCCTGGTTGTAGAAGCCAAAAAATTATCTGATGGTAAATATCATTTTAAAGCCTGTCAGATGATTAGAATGACAGACTTTGGAATTGACCCTCCCAAACCATTCTTTGGAATGATTAAGGTATCTGATGAAATAACCATCAATATGAACCTGATCATTCAAAAAAAGAACGAGTCCAATTAGAAGCCTAACCAAGCGCTGGTAAAATCTGTATCTTCGCTGAAACTTTCCTGGTAATTCTATTGTCTATAGAGTGTATTTTACAACCAGGCAAAATAGTAGTAGCGCTGTTTATGAAGAACAATCTTAATATAGATGTGAAGGAAAAGGGTGGCTTAAAAAGCGGCCCCGAGTATGCAATATTGGTGGGTTTGGTGCAAAGAGACCAGAAAGAGGAAGAAGTACAGGAATACCTGGATGAATTGGAATTTCTGGCGCTTACTGCCGGGGCGGAGTGTAAAAAACGCTTTGTTCAAAAACTTTCTCATCCGGATTCCCGCACTTTCATAGGAAGTGGAAAAGTAGAGGAAATCTTTCAATACCTTGAAAATCATGAAGAGGTCAATATGGTCATTTTTGATGATGACCTGAGTGGAAAACAAACCAACATTCTGGAAAGTACGCTCAAGGTGAAAATCGTAGATCGTACCACCTTGATTCTCGATATTTTTGCGAGTAGAGCACAAACGGCCCAGGCACAAACTCAAGTCGAATTGGCTCAAATGAAGTACCTGTTGCCGAGATTGCGCGGTCTTTGGACCCACCTTGAAAGACAGCGAGGTGGTATCGGTATGAGAGGACCCGGGGAAAAGGAAATTGAAACAGACCGTCGTATCGTCCGCGATAAAATCAATCAGCTCAAGCAAAAGCTGGAAAAAATAGATCGCCAGAGCCAAACCCAAAGAAAAACACGAGGTGAACTCATTAGGGTAGCCTTGGTAGGGTATACCAACGTTGGTAAATCGACCCTGATGAATAAGCTCGCCAAATCAGAAGTATTTGCAGAAAATAAACTGTTCGCCACTTTGGATACCACAGTGAGAAAGGTGGTATTCGGAACCATGCCTTTTCTACTTTCTGATACGGTTGGATTTATCCGAAAATTGCCGACCCACCTTATTGAAAGTTTCAAATCTACCCTGGATGAGGTTCGCGAGTCTGACGTATTGCTTCATGTGGTCGATCTGTCCCATCCTCAATTTGAGGACCATGTTAAAACAGTTGAAAGCACATTGAGCGATATTGGCATCGAAGGCAAACCTGTTTTGCTGGTTTTTAATAAAGTGGACCTGTATCGAGAGAAATATTTTGATGAGTTGTTGGATAGAAAGACCAAAGAGGATATCCTGGACGAATTGAAACAATCACTTATTAGTCGCTTTGACCATCCTTGTGTTTTTATTTCGGCCTGGTCCGGTGAAAACTTAGATCAGCTAAGGGACGATATGACTAAAATGATCAAAGATCAATACCAGGTCCGCTATCCATATCTAGTCAAGCAATTCTGGACCATGTAGTTCCATTACATTTTTTTGTATTTATTTTTAAATGCTACCCCTTTCTAGTAATTTGGTTGCGGCATTTAAAAACTAACAACATGAAACATATCCGCTTTATTCCCATTCTGCTGGTAAGTCTGGTACTTTCCGGCGTACTTTTCAATGCTTGCAAATCTGATGGCCCAAAAGAGGCCGACAATTATAAGTACCACGACAATACTGTTCGGGTGCGTATGGCTGCTGAGCCGGACCGTCTGAGCCCTTATTTGACCAGGTCCGCTTATTCAAGATTGGTGTTTGAAAGGGTTTTTATGTATATGATGGATTTTGATCCGGAGACCTTACAATTGACACCGGTTTTAGCGAAATCCATGCCCGTATTGGAAGAGATTTCAGAAGGTCCTTATGCAGGAGGCGTGAAAATGACCTTTGAGATTAAGAATGATGCGGTATGGCCAAATGGTACTCCGGTGACAGCTGAAGATGCTGCCTTTTCTTTAAAAGCTGTTTTAGTGCCTGGAATGCCTTCAGTATACCAGCCTTTTTTCCAATTTTTTGATGGGCTTGAAAAAGACCCCACTAACGATAAAAAATTCTCCCTTTATGCCAAGGAGAAATACATCTTGTTGGAAGCTGTTGCTGCCTCCTTATGTGTTTACCCTAAATATGTATTTGACCCGGATGGTTTGTTGGATGAATTTACTGTCGAAGCACTTTCAGCAGATGATGCTGCGACAGCTTTGGGGGACAATGAAAAACTTAAAACCTTTATTGAAAAATTTACCAGTCCAGAGCTGACTACTGATCCTGGTAAAATGATAGGTTCTGGAGCTTACCAGGTAGATACCTGGGAAACCGGACAGTATATCCTTATTTCTAAAAAACAAGATTGGTGGGGTAGTAAATATGCATCCAGTTCAAGCCTGTTTGCAGCTTATCCTGATACCATTTTATTTAAAATAATGCCTGACCAAACAGCCGCTTTGTCAGCTTTGAAGGATCAGGAACTTGACGTTGCCAATAACCTGGACTCAAAAGACTTTGTCGAATTGAAAGACAATGCGTTGGTAAGTCAATTTTACAATTTAGAGACACCTCCTTCGCCAACCATCTACTTGGCTTACCTCAATAACAAGGATCAAATTTTGTCAGATGGTAAAGTCAGAAAAGCACTGGCTCACCTGGTCGATGTACAGGATTTTATCACTTCGCTTTATGATGGATTGGCAGAAAGAGTTGGCGGTCCTGTGTTGAAGTCAAAACCCTATTATAATAATGATCTGCAATTGGTGGAATATAATCTTGAGGAAGCTAAAAAACTATTGAATGAAGCCGGATGGACAGATTCAGATAGCGATGGAACCCTTGATAAGCAAATCAATGGCAGTAAAGAAGACCTGCAATTTGAAATCCTAATTTCAAATGGTAGTAAGGCTTCTGAAAATCTTGCTTTGTACATGCAAGAAGCATTTAAAAGAGCCGGGGTTAAATTGGATGTAACGAAAAAGGAATTCCGCGAATTGATGAGTGAAAATGTTCGCAAAAAGGATTACCAGATTTATATCGGAGCCATGGGGATGGATTTGACGTTGGATGATTTCCACCAGCAATGGCATACCGAAAGTGATAATCCAAGTGGAGGAAATTATACCGGATTTGGTTCGGTTGCAATGGATGACTTAATTGATTCTATTCGTGTGAATTTGGATGAAAATTCACGCAATGAAATGTACAAAAGGTTCCAGCGTGAATTGTACAAGGAGACACCGGCCATTTTCCTTTTTTCACCACAAGAAAGAATCGCAATTCACAAGCGTTTCAATGCAAAAACTAGCGAAAAGCGTCCCGGATTTTTTCCAAATACATTTGAGTTGAAAAAATAAGAAAGCAATATGGTTTCGGTAGAAGAAGCGACACGGCACGTGTTGGAAAATGTGTACAAGCCTGCTGAAGAAACAGTTTTATTGGAAAATGCGGTAAACAGGATTTTGGCAGAAGATCTGGTGGCTGATCGTGATTTCCCTCCGTACGACCGGGTTACCATGGATGGAATAGGGATTGCTTTTGAAGCTTATGAAAATGGCCACAGACAATTTCCGATAGAAGGAGTTGCGGCTGCCGGAGATCCTGAACAGATTTTGAAAAATCCATTGCATTGCCTGGAAGTGATGACCGGTGCAATGTGTCCTGAAGGTTGTGATACCATCATCCGTTACGAAGATGTAGACATTCGCGATGGTGTTGCTTTTTTAAAAATAGATACCGTTGGAAGAGGAAAAAATATCCACTTACAAGGTGAAGACAGGCGCAAAGGTTCTGTAATCGTAAGAAAAGGCAGCAAAATTTCTCCTGCAGAAATTGGTGTGGCAGCAACCGTCGGAAAAGATACTTTAAAGGTGTTGGCTAATCCAAAAATCGCCGTTATCTCCAGTGGTGATGAATTGGTGGCTGTCAATGAAACTCCGGCACCCCATCAAATAAGACGCTCAAACGCACCTACCTTGCGAGCATTGTTGGAATCGCATGGATTGGAGGTAGATGAGCATCATTTACCGGATGATGAAGAAATAATCAACCAATCTTTGTCAACCTGGGTACAATCGTATGACGCCTTGATTTTAAGTGGAGGGGTGTCCATGGGTAAATTTGATTTCATACCCAAAGTGCTGAATAATTTAGGGGTGGAATCAAAATTTTACAAAGTAACCCAGCGTCCAGGTAAGCCGTTTTGGTTTGGCGCCTATAAAGATAAATGCAAGGTATTTGCTTTCCCGGGCAATCCGGTTTCAAGTTTTATGTGTGCCAACCGGTATTTTCTGCCCTGGTGGAAAAAAAGTATGGGGGTTCGTCCTTTTCCAAAGGTGTATGCAAGTCTGACTACCGATTATGTTTTCCAGCCTGACCTAACCTATTTTTTGCAGGTGCATACCACTTTCTCCCAAACCGGTCATCTCACGGCTGATCCTATTACGGGCCATGGTTCCGGTGATTTTGCTAACCTTACCGATGTAGATGCTTTTTTAGAATTGCCAAAAGGGAGGAACGAATTTAAAAAAGGAGAATCCTTTCCGCTATTTTGGTTTCGAAGCTAATTGCCATTTTTAAAAATATACAAGTTGTATGCAGTTAAAGATAATTTCCGCAGGAGCAGGTAGTGGAAAAACATTCCGACTGACCCAGGAAATGACCGGCATGTTGACAGACAAGTCGCTTGCAGTACGTGCTTCCGGAATTATCGCTACGACCTTTACTAAAAAAGCAGCAGGCGAATTGCAGGAAAGGGTGCGGGTGAAATTGCTCGAAACTGGTATGGTTGAGGAAGCCAATGAACTGGCTAATGCATTGATAGGTACAGTGCATAGTGTTGGAGTCAATCTTTTAAAAAGGTTTGCTTTTGAGGCCGGGGTCTCTCCTGAAGTCGATATCATGGCCGATGAAGATATGCAGATGATGTTCAACCAGAGTCTGGCATCAATCCTTTCCCTCGAGAAAATGGAACGATTGGAGTACCTCGTTACGAGGCTGGGACTGAATAAATCCAGGGAGTACGATTGGCGTTCAGATGTTCGCAATATAACCGAAGTTGCCCGGTCTAATGGTATGGGAAAAGAGGCACTGGAAATCAGCAAAGTAAAAAGTTGGGAATCATTTAAAAAGTTTCTGCCGGTTCCATCCATCTCTGAGCAAGACTCTATTGAAGCCTTAAAAGAAGTGCTGGAACAAACCATAACCACGGTTGAAAACAATGAAGACAATACCAAGACTACTCAAAATGTAATAGTCGAACTACAGCAGAGCCTGAATGCATGTCGCTCAAGAGGCTACCTGCTTTGGCATGAATGGGCCAAAATCGGAAAAGCAAAAGTGGGTGCCAAGAGCAGGGAAGATTTTGAACCGCTGGCCAACTTCGTATCCAGGCACGAAGCAACTTTTGAATTCCAGGAGAACATTGCGTCTTATATCAACCTGCTTTTTGATACTGCTTCCGAGGCAATTGAAGAATTTACCCGCTATAAAAAAGAAAGGGGTCTGATTGATTATATCGATATGGAGACCCTGGTCAATGACCTGCTGGATATTCCTACCATCAAACAAGTATTGTCCGAGGAGATTGACTTGTTGATGGTCGATGAGTTTCAGGATACCAGTCCGATACAGTTAGAGATATTTTTAAAGTTATCCAAACTGGCCAATCATTCCATCTGGGTGGGTGACCCTAAGCAGAGCATATATGGCTTTCGCGGAGCTGCACCTGAATTGATGCAAGCCATTGTTGATTGGGCTGGTGGTATTCAACCGGAAAACATCCTTGGTAAATCATGGAGGAGCCGGGAAGATGTAGTCTATGCTACCAATGCCATTTTTACTAAAGCATTTCCTGAGATTCCTAGAGACCAGGTTGCCCTGGAACCGGTGAGAAAAGCGG
Organism: Saprospiraceae bacterium; assembly: GCA_020436955.1. Classification (GTDB taxonomy): domain Bacteria; phylum Bacteroidota; class Bacteroidia; order Chitinophagales; family Saprospiraceae; genus JAGQWW01. The sequence goes on from JAGQWW010000043.1 coordinate 6,544, forward strand.
AGGGTGAACCTGAAGAAATAGGGTTGGCACTGGTGCATTATTTTGCACAATTGGACCCGGACGCAGGAAGGATGCCCGGAAAACCCTGGTTTGAAAATGCAATTGCCCAAATGCTAAAATGGGATTTGGAAAATGGCATTTACATCACTCCGAAAGGAAGCAAAACACCCAGGAAAGCAAAACCGGGCGATGTAGCTATTTTATGTAGGACCAATTTCCAGTGTCAGGATATGGCAGAAGCCTTGCACAATGCAGGTTTAAAAGCAGCCATCAGTAGGACGGGATTATTGGATACGGCAGAGGCAAAATTCATTTTGGCCTGTTTGAAATATATTTTAAACAAATATGACAGTCTTTCCGTCGCAGAAATATTAACGCTGGGAGCAGGTTGGTCCACAGAAAAAATAATAGAACATAGGCTGGAATATTTAAACCACCAACAAAGCGATGAGCGCTGGAGTGAGTGGGCCGCAGATGAATCATTATTGCTGCACTTAAACGATTTGAGACAGCAGATGCAGGAATATTCAGGCTCGGAAATACTGGATGTTTTGCTGGAGGAATTGGACATTAGACGAAAGGTAATGGAGTGGGGCAATCCTTCCCAACGACTCAACAATGTAGATGTGCTTTGTCAGATGGCACTTGAATACGAAGAAGGGTGTAACCGATTGCATTTGGCTGCTTCTTTGGGTGGATTTTTATTGTGGTTGGATGGCAGGAAGAAACAAGGCCTTGATTTTCAGGGCAGTGGAGAGAGTGAAGAAGCCGTCAATGTACTTACCTACCATAAATCAAAAGGACTGGAATATCCGGTAACTATTTGTCATAGCCTGGAAGGAGATTTGCGAGGAGATGTATGGGGTATTGAAATTGTTTCCGATAGAGAAGAAGTCGATCTGGATGACTTGCTTGGCAATCGTTGGATTCGTTTTTGGGTCAATCCATACGGAGACCAGGTGAAAGGAACCGGTTTGATGGAACGCCTGGAAGAAAGTGATGCCTTGGCAAAAGCTAAGGAGCAAGCGAAACAAGAAGAAGCCAGGTTGTTGTACGTGGGAATCACAAGGGCCCGTGATTACCTGGTATTCCCATCGCGTACCGGAAAGTCGACTAAATGGCTCAACCGCGTTTGGAATGGTGACGATGAAAGGGCGGCGTTGGATCCAACCATACCGGAGACACCCTGGGAGTGGGATGGTAAGGTTTTGTATATCCGAAACAAAGTAGAAGGTTTTGGGAGAGATTTTACCGGGGCAAACCTGGAAGAAAGGACCTTTGAATATATCAGTCCTGCTGCAGGTAAAAAGGAACATATCCCTTTTTACTGGAAAGGAGAAGAAGCAGCGCTGCAAGGCAAATTGAAATTTGAAGAAGTAGGTTCCTGGGAAAGACCGTATGCCTGGAACGAGCATTTGAATTTTGAAGAAAAAGCTGCATTGTTTGAAGTTTTAAAAGCGGTGGTAGAAGCAAGATGGGGTGGTTTGGATTTGAAAGCGCGACGCGAAAGGGTAGAGGAGCTTTTATTATTGCACCGGCTAACAGGATTGGTTGAGGTCAGTGCCATTTTAGGTTACAAAGAAGAATGGGAAAATGAGGTAGTAAAAAGTGCAGGCGATGTAATGGTCGGCATGCCGGTGAAAATGGATCATGGAGGGCGAATATTTAAGTCAGAAATCCCATTTTGTATTAAAGAAAGTAGTCATATAACAATTGTTTTGCACTTTGCAGAGGAAGAAAAAAAACCATCTTCCTACCTTCATCAAAAGGAAGGATGGATATATTTGGCGACCCGTTATTTGAAGTCTCAGATGACCGATTGTACTATAGATGTAAAAGTGAATTTTCCACTATCCGCAAAACTTCATCACTTCTCAGTTGTTGATAAATAACGTTTTATTTATTGAAAAAAAGTTAATATTAAAAGTGTTTATGATGTTATAAATACCTTTTAATCCTAGAAAATTTCCCCCTTTAGGCATGAAAATTGCAGCTTTTTAGGTACCCAAAAAGCGTTCCCCCACCTGTTAACAGATAGAACAAAAATTACAACCAACACAGTATGTTAACTTTTGGCCTAATTATCATGTTGTTAGCCATCCTCATCAGCGCTTTCAACAGTCGGAGAATCGATCACAGCGACTTCTATGAAGAATAATTGCTCGGGCGATTATATTTTCGGCTTTTAGCTATTGGCTATTAGCCATTGGTATTTTTATGCTCAAATTTCTAGTCTTTGGGCTGTTGGTTATTCGTTATTCGCCCTTCGCTATTCGTAAGTTGTAAACCGTAAATCGTACATTCCTTCATCCTTCATCTTCCATCTTCAATCTTAACGGTTTTTGGCCTTTAGTCTTTGGTGGCAATTAGCTATTCGTCCTTCGCTGTTCGTAAACCGTAAATTCCCCCATCCTTCATCTTCCATCCTCCATCTCCAATCCCCAATCCCCAATCTTCCTCCGGAACTTTTCCCTTTCCCAATTTGTTTATACATTTGACGCTTTTTAAATTGGTATACGGTGTACAGTGTCCGCATTACGCAAAACGCGCCACGCACCACACACCACGCTTCAATGGGGGCGTACTGGTATCGACAGGAAAGTGAACTGATTAGTAAGCATGCCGGAGTATGATAGTTTATCTCCGTTAAAAACTGGCTATTAAACACAATTTTACATGGCAACTATAATTATGCCATGGCTGCCTAATCTTAGAGATTAGATAGCCTTTGTGCCCCACGGTTGATTCTCGCTACACATCGTGCCGCACATCATCAACCCTGCGAGAGTAGGTTGGCTGTTTTCTCTGCCAGTTGACCGAAATTTAAGGAGATACGGTTGAGCCAGGTTGGTACCGGCACCTTCCCTCAACCCGACAATTAAAGCAGGTACTAAGCATGTAGAAAGCTCTTTGGTGCTTTCTCTGGACCCGAGTTCGACTCTCGGCGCCTCCACAACAAAAAAGCCTTCCGCTTGCGGAGGGCTTTTTTTAATTCACTTTTAATGATGCTTTAAAAAGCTTGTTTTTTAAACTAAAAAATGTATTTCATTTGTCAAAAACTATAGAATTCCTTTTTTAATCTCCTACCTAATGGTTTGATCTTTGTACCCATCAGAACAGAAACTAAATACTCTTTTTAATAGGATCCCTTCCTTATTGTACCATTTCCTTCCTTGTTGTTCACATTCTATCCTTGTTGTTAGCTACGTAGTTTTTTCCGATTGGATCGAATTTGCTTCTGCATGATGTCATGATGCGGCTAGCTCGTGGTATAGATTTTCTTACCGGTCCACTAATTTCTAAAAAATAGAATTCCTGCCAGTTTCATAGAATCCTTGTATCCATTTCTAAAAACTTCAGATGCAGATCTGATAAACTCATTGTATGAAATCAATACAGGTTCTAATCTACTTATGCCTTATCTCAGGATTTTTTGCATGTGAAACAACCCAAAAAAATGAAAATTCGGACGATAATGTGGGCGGCCAGGCTGTGGTAATGAATGAAGATATTAAAGTCCAAAAGTCTGTTGCCATGGAGGATGCTAACTTCCTGGCCACCTGGGACGCAATTATCCCCAAACCGGGAAGCAAAGCCCCAGACTTTACTCTATTCTCAAAAGAGGGGCAGGTTTTTAATTTGTATGAAGAATTAAAAGGAGGGAAGCCTGTACTTTTAGTGAATGGTAGTTATACCTGCGATCTGGCGCAAAGCTCTCTGCAAAACTTAAATCAATTGTTCTCAAAGTATAGTGACAAGATTAATTTTAATCTCATTTATACCGTTGAGGCACATCCTTTTGATGCAGTAAGCCCATATTCGATGGACAATAAAATTTGGGTAAAAGAGCAGAATCAATTAAATAATATTGAATCTAAAAAACCTGTAAAGTACAGTGATCGTGTTAAAAATGCATTCCTTTGGGATGAGAAGTTCAATATTCTTCCGCGCATTTTAATTGACAGCCCGGAAAACACCTTTTGGACCACCTATGGGCAATCTCCAAACATGGTCTTGTTGATAAAGCCCAATGGAGAAGTGTATTATAGACAAATGGTTTTTAGTGGTGAACTACTCGAACTCAAATTAATCGAATTCCTGGGTTTGGGGTAAGCTGTAACCCAATTCCACCTAATATAAAAAAACCGGATCCCGCTTGGAGATCCGGCTTAAGGTTCTTACACCTTTCAAACATTAGGTTAAAATAAGCTTATGCAAATGTATTACTATGAAAGGGGAATAGCAACCGTAAATATTTTGTTTTTCTGCGTTATCTTTCTAACTGATTGTATGTTAGCGGTTTAATTTAAGTGTTAAAGTTTATTATTTGGGTGGTAATTGGCTTCATTTAACCATTTTGTCCAAACCACTTTTCTCTTAAACTTACTATTCCTTTATCAGCTCCCTGCTCTATACTGATACGCGGTGGATGCAAACGCTTGGCCTTCTTCGTTTTGGCACTTAGCGTCACTATTGCAGGTTCACCGGCTGCATTGTCCCTTTCAACTTCTACGGTAAATTGACCGCCTTCTTTTAATTCTGACATTACACCATCAAAAAATGCCCGGATGCCACTGGTAGGGATTTTTTTGCCCATCACACTGATAAATTCATCTCCAACACGGTAGTCCATTTCACGACCCATTTCATTCAAACCATAAGTATTGGTTACTACCAATCTGTGTGATACCGTATCAAAAGTTAGCTGCACATCTCCCAGTGAAAATACCATGGTGTCTCGAGGCGCCTGATATGCTATGCCCATCTTTTTAAAATAATCGCCATAGGGTAGTGGGACGCCTTTTTTTACATAAGTATTCAAATAATCGCCGACCCGGGCATTGGTCATAGCTTCTATTTCTTTAAAAAGCTGCTTGTCTTTAAAAGGCTGGTTCTTTCCAAACTTATTTCCCAAATCTTCCATCAGTTGGACCAGCGAATATTTCCCATTGGTACTTTCCATGAGTTCAATATCCAGACACATGGCCAATAAGGCTCCTTTTTCATAGACATTGCCGTATTCGTGTTCGTATTTGTGCAGCACCTTTTGACTCATTTTGGTGAAGGAAAGGTCATCTTGAAAATTCCTTTTTGAATTCACAATCTTACTTCCCATCCTCGAAAGAAATTCCTCTGGCGTTATCATGCCGGATTGCACCTGGTTGTGATGACTAAAGTATTCGGTAATACCTTCATACATCCATAGATGTCTTGACATGTCAGGTTCTGCAAAATCGAAGTAGTGGATCTCTTCAGAATGTACGGACAATGGGGTGATTACATGGAAAAACTCATGGGAAGATATGTCCAATAAAAATGGGCGAATGCGTTCCTCGTCCATTTCCGGCAGACAATACACCGAAGAGTAATTGTGCTCAAGGGCGCCTGTTCCAATTGGCAGCTGCTCACCCATAAAATACATCAAAAATGCATATCGCTCTACAGGCAGATTGCCATTGAGATAATCTCTTTGGGATTGTAACAATCGCTTAAAATGTGGTCTTAAACTTTCAGTTTGAATCAGCCCATTGGGCGAATAGACAGCAACCAATACTTCGGTATCATCCATTTTAATGACCGCCGTATCAGGCTTGCAATACATAACCGGCATGTCTACCAACTGATGATAATTTTCTGCTTTAAACCAATCTTTACCTCCTTTGCTCGTGACATTGGTATAAGCAGATTGGTGCGCCATTTCTGTAGGTTTCTTTACTTCTACCTCAAAAGGTAAAAACTCCATTCCTTCCAAATAGCCATAAACTCCATGGCCATTCAATAAGAAATTTTTTCCGGCTTCAAAGTTAG
>JAGQWW010000439.1 GCA_020436955.1 Saprospiraceae bacterium
CTGCCATCATTTCCAACTATGCCATTTACCTCAAGGAGAAATCCAGCATCGACGACACCCTGGATGTATTCCCCAGCCACGGTATCGGAGGCGTGGTTGGCATGTTATTGACAGCCGTATTCGCTGCAGAAGTAGGATTGGTATATGGAGAAACACATACCTTTTTATACCACTTGTTGGCACTTGTCATCACCGGAGTTTTATGCTTTGGTGGCAGTTATTTAATTTATATGTTAGTGGATGCGATCCTACCTATCCGAGTACGGGAGGACCAAGAAGAGAAGGGCTTGGATTTGAGTCAGCATGGAGAGAAGGCGGGAGAGGTATGAGGTATGGGGTATGAAGTATGGTTTTTGGTTTTTGATTTTTGATTTGGGGGGTATTATGTCTAGGGGGGGCTGGTAATAAAATATGTTTTCATCCTTAGGCTGGCTTTTAACCCGTTTATGGTGGGTCACAAAGGATGGACTCGCTAGATGCTTAGCAAATTACTTTTGAAGGGGAAAGCCGGAGAGCACTATGATGTAAACTCCACAAAAAGCCAATGCAAAAAGACCATCACTTCACATGGACTAAGGATGAGGATTAGGGTAAATGGATGATTGAAACTCAATTCTCTTACCTGATTATTTACTTCTTCCTATTGGAAATGCTTCAATCCTTTTCTTACCCTTTTTTGTAGCAAAAAGGGACAACTCCTTTGACAGCATATTAAGATAATATGTTATTGTTTTATCCGAATCTGGATTACGGTTGAATAAGGTGGCTTCAGATATCCAAAACCGGGCAAAGAGGGTTATGAATGACACCAGGAATAAAATCTCATCTTCATTTGCTTTCAGATGACCCACGTCGCAAAGTTGTCTAAACATTTGCTGAAAAGAGGCCACTCTTTTAGCTGCTACTGCCTTATAATCGAATCTCTTTTTATCCTGCAGTTCAATTTGAACAACCTGGTTGCCAATATAAACACCACGGTATTTGAATTGGGTGGAAAGAATCTTTTCCATCATTTCGAGGAAGGCCAACAAATCAGGTTGGATGGTTTCATAGTATTTATAGTATGAGTTGTTTTCTGATGAGAAATCGTTTAATAAAGCGAAAAGTATATCCTCTTTCTTTTTAAAATGATACGTGAGGTTGCCGGGACTGATGTCCAATTGCCTGGCGATCTGCCGCATTCCGACTTCTACATAGCCTTGTTCATTAAACATTTTTAAAGCTGTCGCTAATATCTGGTCCCTCATTTCTTGGATTTGAGGTCAAATTTAGCACGTTGTACTAATTTTTTTCATTTTTGCTTGGATTTCTCTAGTACGTTGTACTATTTTTACCGGAAATAAATAAAATGAAATATCCATTCACTTACCCACACGTTATTCAAAATCCATTTGGGGAAAAGCTGGTTTTTGAGTCCATCGAAAAGGAAAACGGTGAAGAAAAGGTAATCGTCACCAATGAAGTCCGGCCAGGATCAGGGCCTCCGTTTCATGTTCATTTCAAACAAGATGAATTCCTAAAGGTCACTCATGGTAAAATGGGATACCAGATTGATGGGGAGGCTGAGAGATTTTTGGAACCCGGTGAATCCGTCCTTTTTAAAAGGGGCCAAATGCATCGTTTTTGGAACGCCGGAGAGGGCATGCTGGAATGTACCGGCTGGGTACAACCGGCCAATTCACTGGATTACTTCCTGACAGGAATTTATGAATCGATGAACAAAGCCGGAAAGGCGGAAGGCGATCCATTTGACAGTGCATTTCTAATGGTCCGTTACAAATCGGAATACGACTTAAAAGAGATACCCGGATTTGTAAAATCGGTCATTTTTCCAATAACTGCATTCATAGGGAAAATATTGGGCAAGTACAAACACTTTAAAGATGCTCCTGCACCCTTGAAATAAACTAATAAAAGCTTTTGCAACCATCTAAAATCCAAATCATGAGTCCTCTACAGGTTAAAATTCTAAGCCATTCCTTTTGGTTGGCTCCTGCACTGATGTTAGTATCAGATCTAATTACACTGTTTCAAATTGAAAGTGCCTTTTGGGTAGCCAGTATTAGCTTTTGGTTTACCTTTTACCTATTCATTTATGTAATAATCGCTATGGTACAAATGGCAGGAAATACAACATTTGCAACCATTTCAGGTCTTTTAGCCATCTTCGGTTCTTTGATTGGCATTACCATTATTGGTTCTGCCCGCTTTGCCTGGGGCATGGAACTGACCGGCGTGACCGAAGAAGTTTTAAATGAAGTTCATATGCATCCCTGGATATTTTTCACAAGCAGATTCCCCGGTATTTTATTTCCGATTGGTTTGATTCTTCTCTCTTTTGGTTTGAAGCGTAAAGGAATTATCAATAATGGAATTTTGATCGGATTATTAATTTCTATCATCCTTTTCCCTATGGGCAGGATTCCAAAGATTATCGAATTCAATGTGGTGGGTGATATCTTAATGATCGTATTTTTTGGAATGCTGGTAAGGAAATATCAAGGATTGCATCAGGCGAGGGCGGCTTCATCGGTATAGTTGTAATCCTACTAATATTATAAGCTTTACATAATTACTTGAAAGTTTGGAAGGTACCCCCTGCCAATACTTTAGCAACAACTTTAGGCGGGTACCTTTGATTTAAACTAAGTGGGGGCTAAACGTCAACACTTGCTATACGCAATAAAAATCTACCTACTGAAAATCAATTACTTACAAAGCTTTTAAACCAAATATTTTTGCTAAACGCAACAGCTGCTATACGCCATTCAATTGAAAGGTTTCGGTTTTTGAAAGT
>JAGQWW010000440.1 GCA_020436955.1 Saprospiraceae bacterium
TTACCCGCCTTATATTCATCAATGCGGCTGTTTTCATTGCCATCAATCTTGTAAGTCTGTTTGTATATTTAGGAAAAGAGGATAGTCTGCCCGTATTTTACGATGATCTGGTCCATTTCTTTTGCATTTCAACCTCCTGGCAACATAACCTGACACATCCCTGGGTCTTTTTTACCCATATGTTTTTACATACCGGATTTTGGCACATCCTCTGGAACATGTTGTTCCTGCATTGGTTTGGCCGCATTTATGGTGACTTGCTTGGCGACAGACATATCTTACCTACCTATTTATTAGGCGGGCTTTTTGGAGGATTGGTGTATTTTATTGTTGGTGCCATGTTCCCCGGCTTTTCGTTAATCGGACCTTATGCACTGGGTGCTTCTGCAGCTGTGATGGCAATTGTGGTCGCTTCGGGAGTAGCATTCCCTGATTATACACTTCACCTTATTTTGGTGGGTCCGGTTCGTTTAAAATATATCGTATTGATCTTGGTTTTCCTTGACTTGATCAGTATTTCAAACGATGCCAACACAGGTGGTCACCTGGCTCACCTGGCAGGTGCATTCTTTGGATATATTTATGTATCCCAGATGCGTGCACAAGGAAGAGATTGGTCCATTCCGGTCAATAGGACCCTTGACCAGATTTCCGCATTTTTTAAAAATTTATTCAGACCTTCCACCAAACCCAAAGTGGTGTATCGCAACAAGGATAAAATGAAAAATGCATCAGCAACCCGTAAGCGTGAAGAGCCTGTTTCTGCTTCACATCAGGAAAAGCTGGATGAGATTTTGGATAAAATAAAGCAAAGAGGATATGAGAGCCTTGATGCTGACGAGAAGGAGTTTCTCTTCAATGCAAGCAAAAAATAATCTGTGAGGAATAGGCTTAGAAAAGTTTTCACCTGGTTGAATGTAATAGTCGTAGTATTTACGCTACTGGCTTATTACGCTCCCGGTGTCAGCCCAACATCCTTTTGGCCACTCACCTTGATTGGTACTTCCTATCCCTGGTTATTGCTCCTCAATTTGGTTTGTATAGGATTTTGGATTTTCCTTAGAAAATGGCATTTCCTGATTTCTGCATTGACCTTACTGATAGGTTGGTCACATCTCACAGCATTTGTTGGGATGCATCCCTTTTCAACCAATACTGCGGACCAGCCGACTGCTTTAAAAATAATGACTTTCAATGCAGGCGCTTTTTATTTTTTGTACAAGGCCAATCCTAAAAAGATAGCCAAACCATTTTTTGAATTTTTAAAAGAAGAACAACCTGATATCGCCTGTTTCCAGGAATTTACCTATCGTGGCTCCCAGTTTGAAGATCGAAAAGATTCTCTAAAGGTTTGGGGAGGATTTAAATACTTCAAATTTTCGACCAATAAGCAAATGATAATTGCTTCCAAATATCCTATTGTAGAAAGTGGATTTTTAAAATTTGACAGGAGTAATAATGGAGCCTTGTATGCAGATATAGCTGTTAGCGATGCCACTATTCGGGTGTATAATTTGCATTTACAATCCAACCAGATAACCCCACAGGCTGAGAAATTAGCAGAAACCGGGGACTTGCAGGAAAAAGAAACCTGGCTTGAGATAGGTTCCATCCTTAATAAAAACAGGACAGCCTCTAAAAAAAGAGCGGACCAGGCAGATGAAGTAAGACAACATATGGACAAATCGCCCTACCAAGTAATGGTATGTGGCGATTTTAACGATACCCCCAATACCTATACTTATGCCAAAATTGCTGAAGGAAAAATGGATTCTTTCAAGCAAGGAGGATTTGGAATTGGGACCACCTATGCAGGCAGGATTCCTGCATTACGCATTGATTACATCCTTTCTGAATTTGGAAAAGGATTTGTCAACACAAAAGTACATCGGAAAAAATTTTCTGATCATTATCCCGTTACTGCTGTATTGATGACGGAATAGCGGCTGTTTGTCCGATTTTGTACCCAAAAGTGACCAGAATATTTATTTTTGCATGCCTTTATTAGGAAAGATGCATCTATCTATTTGGAAAGCGAGTTTAGTGCGGAAAAAACTATCATTTTGAAAAGATCACACTTTGTAATATTACTCGTAGTGCTCATTTTAGTTTTGGACCAGTGGTTAAAAATCTGGGTAAAAACCAATATGGCCTACGGTGAAGAATTTACCCTCCTTGGCCTAAATTGGGCACGCATCCACTTTGTTGAAAATGAAGGTATGGCTTTTGGCCTCAAACTAGGAGGCGACTATGGCAAACTTATCCTAAGTGTTTTCAGAATTGTAGTGGTAAGTTTCCTGATCTATTTCATCGGCCAATTAATTAAAGAAAAAATGTCCTTTGGATTGCTTGCCAGTGTAGGAGCCATTATGGCCGGAGCGCTAGGCAACATATTGGACAGTATGTTTTACGGGTTGATTTTCTCTGAGAGTGATCCTTTTCATGGTAAGGTTGCAGAATTGTTTCCTGCTGATGGTGGATACGCTTCCTTTTTACATGGCAAGGTAGTAGACATGTTTTATTTCCCTATGTTCAAAGGTGTATTTCCCGACTGGTTGCCCCTCTGGGGAGGTGAATCATTCCTGTTTTTCAGACCGGTATTTAATATAGCAGATGCCGCTATTAGTGTGGGAGTAGTTAGTATTATTTTGTTTCATAGACATATTTTCAGACCTGAAGAAGACAAGCCGGCACCAGCGGTTCAGGTAGCAACTTCGGACATTGAAGATGGAAACGAAACAGTCCAAATAGACAAAGAAGTTTCTTAATTGAGAAAGATTATAGATCA
>JAGQWW010000441.1 GCA_020436955.1 Saprospiraceae bacterium
CGTTTCTGTGAACATCTCGGGTTATATCCAGTCTGTTACTGTGAGTCTTTCTGATGGTTATGATGGAAATGCCAATAACCTGTCTGTCAACCTTTCAGATGTAACCTATTGTGGAGACTTCTGTGTTGATACAGATGGTGATACGGTTTGTGACGATGCAGATGTTTGTCCAGGATTTGATGATACCTTATTAGGATTGCCATGTAATGATGGTGACCCATGTACCATAAATGACACCTGGGTATCTTGTGCTACTTGTGCAGGTACTGCAACTGGAGATTCAGACGGTGATGGCGTATGTGATGCACTTGATGTTTGTCCGGGTGGAGATGACAATGTGGATTCAGATGGAGACGGAATTCCTGATGATTGTGACCCATTGAATTGTACGCCTGCTACCAACAATTTCCCGAGCAATCCATTGACCCATCAAGGAACCGGTAGTGCAACTACCAGTGTGATGTTCCCTCCAAATAACCAGGATGTGAGCTTCACCATTTCCAACCTTGATGCTAAAGAAAATGGAAATCCAGGTAAACGATACATCGACCTGGTTACAGTTACTTATGTTGATGGCAATGGTTCGACACAGACTTATGGTGTATTCAGTGGTTCAAATACATCTAGCGTAAATGTAAATATTGCAGGCGATGTTCAATCAGTTACTGTTGCTCTTACTGATGGATATGATGGTAATTCCGGAAATGAAGTACTGTCTGTTAATATGTCCTCTGTGAGTTCCTGTATTCAGCCTAGCGCATTACCGGAAGGTGCATTGGAAGAAGCTGCAGTTGACTACCGTATCTTCCCTAATCCTTTCAGCGATGAATTTACTGTTGAGTTGGATCAGGCTCAAGAAGGTGTGCAGATTATCGTGGCAGACACCTATGGCCGCATTGTTAAGCAAGTAGATGCCAGCAATCAGGAATGGGTGACACTTCATTTGGCAAACGATGTTAACCGCTCTCAATTATTGTTCGTGACCATCGTTCGTCCAAACAGGAAAAATGTAACCGAACGCGTATTGATTATGAATGAATAAATAATGCAATTATAAAATTCCATCGAACACCGGTTCGGGCCCAGGCTCGGACCGGTGTTTTTTATTTGTTATAAAAGCATTTCATATCCATACTGCCCTTAAGGTCTGATTCCTTGGTCATTTTTTTTATATTACGATGAAAACCCTATTAAAAGAACAGCAACCAGTCTCCTCGAGGCATGGGTCTCTGTTTATTCATCTTTATCGTAATACAGATGATCAAAATTCCTCATGTCTTTATTTTCCTTTTCTGGATAATAATTGCCTGCTCCATTTTCTCCTATTTTATTCCCAGTGGAAGTTATGAAAGAACGACCCGGACCTATGGCGAAATGACCCAAACGGTAGTGGTGCCCGGAACTTACCATCAAGTGGAGAAGCACTATTCTGTAAAAGCAATGGTTATTGGTGAACCAAAAGAAGGAATGGCGGCTCCTATTTCAATTTTAGGCGTGTTGGCTGCTATACCTAAAGGTCTGGCCGATTCAGCCGTTTTGGTTTTTTACGTTTTTATCATTGGTGCCGTATTTACGCTAATACACCATACCGGCTCCATCAATGCCGTTTTGTTTGCCTTAATTGAAAGGTTCAAAAAGAACCCCAAAGTCCTCCTGTTACTGATTTTTATGACCATTTTTTCAGGTTCAGCTTTTATGGGTATAGGCACAGAAACCATACCGCTGATTCCGGTTTTTCTATATTTATCCAAACACCTGGGATATGATCGGGTATTTGGAGTCGGGCTGCTGGCTGTTCCTGTCTTTATAGGTTGGAGTACCGGAGTAACCAATCCTTTTACGGTTCAAATTGCTCAAATCATCGCCGAGCTACCCATTGGGAGCGGTATTATGTTGCGGTTAGCTTTGTATGTTATTTGTGCAACAGTAAGTTTTTATTTCTTAATGCACTATGGCAACAAGGTTAAAAAATCGCCGGACGAAAGCTTGATGGAAAATGACCTTTTTAATCTGGATGAGTTTGGGAAATTTGAAAAGACAAAACTTGAAAACCGCCATTTATTTATCCTTTCGTTTTTTGTCATTGCCTACGCATCCGTCTTAATTGCGGTACAAACTATTGGATGGGGGTTGATAGAAATGAGTGCCTGTTTTATAGGTTTTACAATAGTGATAGGTGCCCTGGCGGGAATGAACAGAAAGGAGACCATGACCCATTTTATTAAAGGTCTTGAAGTTATGATAGTACCTGCACTAGTGGTTGGCGTAGCACGGGGTATTTCAGTAGTATTACAAGAAGGCCTGATCATTGACACCATACTCCATCATGCGAGCACCATGCTCATGAGCATGCCAAGGGTATTGGCAGGTGAAGGCATGTTATTTTTTCAATCCTTACTCAATTTCTTTATCCCTTCTGCATCTGGTCAGGCACTTGTATCTATGCCACTTATGACCCCATTGGCAGACATACTTGGAATATCGAGGCAAACTGCCGTGTTGGCATTTATCTTAGGCGATGGCCTCTCCAATATTATCATTCCAACCAACGGCGTTCTGATGGCCATGCTGGGATTCGCAAAAGTACCTTTTGAGAAATGGTTCAAATTCATTCTACCCATGTTTCTGGCTACCATGTTAATCGCGATTGGTTTCGTGGCCTATGCTATTTTGTCGGGATATTAGGAAATGGCTTTTGGCTTTTGGCTTTTGGCTTTTGGCTTTTGGCTTTTGGCTTTTGGCTTTTGGCTTTTGGCTTTTGGCTTT
>JAGQWW010000442.1 GCA_020436955.1 Saprospiraceae bacterium
GGAGAATATACCCAGGGTGCAGGGGCTATTGCGATGTTGGTTAAGCATAATCCCCGGTTGTTGGAAATCCATGACACCTTTGGAGTTGGTACCATGGGCGTCCACGATTTTTTCAAGCCAATGCGCAAGTTTGAAAAGGAAGACGTTGTAAGAGAAGTGCTTGAATTAGCCGGTATAGAAAATCTTGACCCTGCAAAAGTGCTCAAAAACCTTCCTTCGACTTTTGAAAACAAGGGAATATTAGACGATAATGACAGCTATCTGCACTTGCATAAGGAAACCCCGGTATTTGATGGGCCTTATTCCAATCAAACCTACCAGGCACGTGTAAAAGAGGCCTTACAACATTTTAGAAGCCAGGCTGAAAGTGAAGGTATTTTGGATAAAACGGATAATGTATTGGAAAGATGGGAGCGCTTAATATTCCACTTACCGTATGCTTTCCATGCTAAGAGGATCGCATCCGAGATTTTTATGCTGGAAAATAAAAATCAAAATGCCTGGTCCAAGATTGAAAGCGAAGTGGCCATGGATGAGCCATTGCGAAGTGATTTCGAATCTGAAGAAGCGTATGAAAAAGCGTATCATGAGTACCTTCGACTTATTACCAAGACACCAACTTATAAGGCTTTTGTAAAAGAAAAATTGGGCAAGAGTCAAAAAGCTTCTTCTGATGTTGGTAACATGTACGCTTGTTCCATCTTTTTAGCGTTGCTAAGCACCCTGGAAGAAGATTACAAAGAAAATACAAACCTTACTGGCAAGAAATTCGGCTTCTTCGGATATGGTAGTGGTTCCAAATCAAAAGTTTTTGAAGCTACTATTCAGGAAAACTGGAAAGAGGTAGTCGGTAAATTTGGAGTCGCAACCAAATTAGAAAATCGTACGCCTGTAAGTTATAATGACTACGAAGCTTTACACAGAAAACAGAGAACAGAAAGTATACTTCCGCCTCACAATGAGTTTGCTATAGAAAGAATTGGCGATGAAGGAGTCAGATTAGGTGCAAGGTACTACGGGTGGAAAGGATCCAGGCCGGTTACCTCAAAATCCAATTCATCACTTGCTTAAGATACCAGTACGTCTCCGGTCATTTCGGCCGGAGGTGTTACTCCCATTAGCTTTAAAATGGTCGGAGCTACATCGGCGAGTTTACCATTTTTAACTTTTGAAAAAGCCGGATTTTTGCTGATGTAAAAAATAGGAACAGGATTCATGGTATGCGCCGTATTGGGTGTATCATCTTCATTCAGCATATAATCAGAATTACCATGATCGGCTATTACAATGGCATCATAATCGTATTCAAACCCTTTTTTAATCAACCTGTCCAAATTCATACTTACCACCATTGCCGCTTTTTTAGCTGCTTCAAATACCCCCGTGTGGCCAACCATATCAGCATTTGCATAATTTAAGCAAATGAAATCAGGTTGGTTTTCTTCAATATCTTTCACGATGGTATCGGTTATTTCTGTAGCAGACATCTCCGGTTGCAAATCATAGGTAGCCACCTTTGGAGAAGGGATCAGCAATCGGCGCTCCCCTTCAAACTCTTTTTCCCTACCGCCTGAAAAGAAAAAGGTAACGTGAGGGTATTTCTCTGTCTCCGCAATCCGCACCTGGGTTTTATTTTCTTTTGAAAGCACCTCACCAAGGGTGTTGGAAAGGTCGTCTTTGGTAAAAAGAACTTCGATACCCGTAAATGTATCGTCATAACGAGTCATCGTCAGATATTCCACGTTGAGTTTGTGCATGTTAAATTCACGCATATCCTTTTGTGTAAGGACCTGAGATATTTCCCTTGGACGGTCAGTCCTGAAATTGAAACAAATCAACAAATCACCATCTTTCATCGTAGCCTTGGGGTTGCCCGCATCATCTGTACATATAATCGGCATCAAAAATTCATCCGTCTCACCCTGGTCATATCTGCGTTGAATTAGATTCAATCCTTCTGTAGTCTTTTCCCCTACCCCGTTTACCAGACAATCATAGGCTACTTTTACCCGCTCCCATCGCTTATCGCGATCCATGGCATAATACCTTCCTACGATCGATGCTAATTGAATGGGTTGATTTTCGATATGTTTTTCAAGGGATTGAATGAATCTGTAACCACTTCTTGGGTCCGTATCCCGTCCATCTGTAAAAGCATGAATGAAAACATTTTTCAAGCCTTCATCTGTACAAATGTCACACAAGGCCTTTACATGGTTGATATGCGAATGCACGCCTCCATCTGAAACCAATCCGAACAGGTGAACATTTTTATTTTCATCTCTTGCTTTTCGAAGTGCATTGACCAATACTGGCATGTGATGCAACTCCTTGTCCTTAATGGCTTTATTTATCCTGGCCAGCTCCTGGTAAACAATTCTGCCTGCCCCGATATTGAGGTGGCCTACTTCTGAATTACCCATTTGACCTTCCGGAAGCCCTACTTCTTCCCCATAGGTTACTAATTCGGCATTAGGGTATGCTTGATAGAGGCTGTTTACAAATGCAATGGAAGCCTGAGCGATGGCATCGGATTTGCGTTTTGGTCCGTGTCCCCAACCATCCAAAATTACCAGCATTACCTTTTTCTGTGCCATTAGTATTGTTTTTTTTAATAAACTTTTTGAACAGCAGGATTATCGACCCACTGGCTCCATTTTTCGTTATAGGTATGTACTTTCTTGACGGTGTTACCACTTTTATCCACGACAGGATACCCTTTATTTACCCATTCGAAAATACTCCCATACAGGTTGTAAACATTT
>JAGQWW010000443.1 GCA_020436955.1 Saprospiraceae bacterium
TGGCTATTAGCTTTTGGCTATTCGTATATCGTAAACCGTAATTTGTAAATATCTTGCCTTCCATCTTCCGGTGGTTTTGGCGAGCTCTGCCACTTGGCATTTGAAATTATAATGAATTGAATACCAAAACAACCAAGTTGCCTGAGCTTGTCGAAGGCAACGGATGAATTGGTCTTTGGAGGCTGTTGGCTGTTGGCTATTCGTAACTCGTAAACCCTAATTCGTAAATTTCCTTCCATCTTCCAGCAGCTTCGAAAGGCACTGCCACCTGGAATTAGAAATTATAATGAATTGAATACCAAAACAACCGAGTTGCCTGAGCTTGTCGAAGGCAACGGATGAATTGGTCTTTGGAGGCTGTTGGCTTTTAGCTTTTGGCTATTGGCCATTCGTACAATTTTCTAGCGACTTGTAACCAGAGACCAGCAACCAGTCTCCCATATCCCCCATCACCAATCCCCTATCCCTAATCCCCTATCCCATCAAAAAAAAGCACCGCATTACGCAATCCACAATCCAAGCTGTATCTTTACCTTTTCTGAAAATAATTATATGCAAAACCCGTATTTAAATCCGGATGGTGCGAATATGGCACCGGAGGAGCAGCAGATTGAAAAATCGTTGCGTCCTAAATACCTGGATGACTTTTCCGGTCAGATGAAGTTGGTGGATAACCTGCGGGTTTTTATCCAGGCAGCCAAGCAAAGGGAAGAGGCATTGGACCATGTATTGCTCCACGGCCCTCCGGGTCTGGGCAAAACTACCCTTTCCCATATCATTTCCAATGAGTTAGGTGCCAACTTGAAAATGACCTCAGGACCGGTACTGGAAAAACCGGGTGATCTGGCAGGTTTGTTGACCAACCTGGATGAAGGTGATGTACTGTTTATTGACGAGATCCATCGACTCAATAATGTAGTGGAGGAATACCTGTACTCTGCTATGGAAGACTACCGTATCGATATCATGATCGATAGTGGGCCAAGTGCCAGAAGTATTCAGATTACCCTCAATCCATTTACACTGGTTGGCGCTACGACTCGTATGGGTTTGTTGACCGCACCTATGCGGGCGCGATTCGGTATTACTTGTTTACTGGACTACTACGATGTAAATACGCTGATTCGTATTATCAAACGTTCGGCGCAAATTTTAAATATTCCTATTTCACCGGATGGAGCTGCAGAGATTGCAAGCAGGAGCCGTGGTACACCGCGTATTGCCAACATGTTGCTGCGCCGTATCAGAGACTTCGCCCAGGTAAAAGGAGATGGTAAGATTGATTTAAAAATTGCCAAAATAGGCCTGGAAGCCCTGAATGTAGACGAAAGTGGTCTGGACGAGATGGACAATCGAATTTTGGACACTATCGTCAACAAGTTTAAAGGTGGGCCGGTGGGTATCAGCACCATTGCAACCGCAGTTGGCGAAGAGGCAGGCACCATAGAAGAGGTACATGAACCCTTTTTGATTCTAGAAGGATACATTCAGCGTACACCGAGGGGACGGGAAGCCACACCAAAAGCTTACCACCACCTGGGTGCCAATCCGCCCGGTATCAAAGGAAGTTTGTTTGACCTGGACACCAATGGCTAAACCTAAATAAATCTCCATTCCGGTTCAACTAAATGTCAAGCCGGGCATTGTATAGGAAAGATGAAATAAACCATGGATTTCGAACCCTTATTCCCCGGACATCCGCACCATTTAATCATAGCCGGTCCCTGCAGCGCAGAGACCGAAGAACAGGTATTGCAGACCGCCAAAGGTTTGGCAGGTGGGCGCGTTCATCTTTTCCGGGCAGGCATTTGGAAACCCCGTACACGTCCCGACTCTTTTGAAGGGATCGGTGATGAAGGATTACCCTGGTTGAAAAAAGTAAAAGAAGAAACCGGCTTGCGCGTAACTACCGAGGTAGCCAACGCTCAACACGTAGAAAAAGCATTAAAGCACGATATCGATGTATTATGGATTGGTGCCCGCACTACGGTGAGCCCTTTTGCGGTGAGTGAAATTGCCCAGGCACTAAAAGGCGTCGATATTCCGGTAATGATAAAAAACCCGGTCAATCCGGACATCAAACTTTGGATTGGTGCCATAGAACGTTTTATAAAAGCTGATATCAAAAAGCTGGCAGCCATTCACCGTGGATTTTCCTTCTTTGGGAAGTCCGCCTTTCGAAATGTACCTCGCTGGCAGATTCCTATCGAATTGATGCGTAGCTTTCCAAAGCTACCTGTGATTTGTGACTGTAGCCACATCTGCGGCCGAAGAGATACGCTGGCAGGCATTGCCCAAACAGCGCTTGACCTCAACTTCAAAGGGCTGATGATGGAAGTACACCCAACTCCGGACGAAGCCTGGAGCGATGCAGCACAACAAATTACCCCGGAAAGATTTTTAGAAATCCTGGATGGTTTATTTTTCAGAAATCCTACCATCTCAGATACTGCTTTCCTGGAGACTCTGGAAAACCTTCGTCACCAAATCGACGACATCGATACAGAAATCCTACGCCTCCTTGGTGACCGAATGAAAATCACCGAGCGCATAGGTGAATACAAAGAATCCAACAACATAGCCATCCTACAACCGGAGCGCTGGGCCGCTGTGCTGGAATACGCCCTGTCCAACGGTAACCGAGCCGGCCTTACAGACCAATTCATCCTTGACCTTTTCAAAGCCATCCACCAGGAGTCTATCAACCGACAAGCCAAAGTAATGCAGTCGGATGAGATAGCAGCGGAGTGAGGG
>JAGQWW010000444.1 GCA_020436955.1 Saprospiraceae bacterium
CGGCTTTCTCCTGGTCGTTGAGTGCTATATAACCGATCCCAACGTTGAGGTAGTGCCAGGACAAGCGGGTGCGAATGCCCATCGACTCGCACATGTTAACCACCTTGAGATAGGCTCGTACGCTCCGGTCCCGGTCGTCGTTGCGCTCATAAACCTTTCCCAGGCCGGAATGAATGAGGGTGAGAAAGTAATAATCCTTAAGCTCAAGCGGATGCCCCAACATCGTGATCCCCTTATCCGCAGCCAGCAGTAGTTCCACTGCCCGGGAATAATTGCTGTAGTGCAGGTTCATAAACCCCTCCCGACAAGTAATTCGCGCCAGAAGGCGGTCATCGGGGAAACTCTTCAGGAGCTTGTTGGCCTTTGCCAGGTATTCCATAGCCTGCTCCATATTCTCGAGGTTCATATATACCCCGGCGATGTCAATATATACTTCCGCCTGCTGTTTGGCTGTGCCCCGTTCTTCGAGGATGTCGATCGCTTCCCGGAAGTGAAATTCCGCCTCTAAGAAATGGTAGAGTTGGTTTTCTACGGTAGCGGCATAGAGGTGATAATTGAGCCAAAAATCCGGATTGTCATAAGATTGGAGGATCTCCCGTAATTCGCCCAGCAAGTCATTGGCGCGGGCCACATTGGTATAACAATAGTGGCTGGCCAGTTTGTCCAGTGAAATGAGCCGTTGCAGCGGGTCTTTTTGTTGCCGCAGCTTACTTTCCAACTCATTGACATTGATTACCTGAGGGACAGGGCTTCCTATAAACATAGCTGTGATCAAAAAATAAGCCGTTGGAATTCCCTTCGTTGATCAGGCTAGTCTATCAGCCGTTCTGATGACTTGCAGCCTTCGCCTGATTCACGAAACCAACAACTTGCTTTTTGAGGTTTATTTTAGGGTGAAAAATAAAAAAGGACTATACCTCACCTGGAGATATGGCCCTTAAGGTAGGTATATTTCCTAATAATGCCTACTGGGGGACAATGCCACCGCAGCCATTATTCCAATTCTTGTTTTTGCCTTTTTTACCACCGACGATCTTATTCTGGTCATCCTTCTTGATCGTCTTGATGTCCTTCTTGAGGTCTTCGAGATTTTTTTTAGATTTTCCCATAGTACTCTAATTTACTTGCACAAGCTCAAAAAGATTCATCGCTACTAATTCATTCAGTAAAAGTAATAAATAATTCCATTCCGGACAGGCTTCAGAAAGCCCTGATTTACATTTTTTTATTACCCATAAAAGGAAAAATCATGCCTTAGCATGTCACCTCTTTATACGTAAGGAAGCCACAAATAGTTGCAGTCCCAAGCGATCCTTTTGGGGAAAATCTGATGCCGGATTCCTTTTTTTGGAAGCAAGCAAAAGTTTAGAGCCCCTCCTGCAATCGTTTCATCTGTTCCATGAATGCAGGGCGCCGTCGTCGGGAGACCTCGATCTTGATATTGTCATCCATAATGAGGTAACCGCCGTCTCCTTTGACGAATTTACGCATGTAGTTCAGGTTGATCACGTGGCGTTTGTGTACGCGGTAAAAATTGAAGGGCGCCAGCAAGTCTTCATAAGCCTTGATGGTCTTGGAAGCGGTGATCCGGTCACCGTTTTGGAGGTAGATGTGGGTATAGTTATCTTCTGCTTCGAAACGAATGATATCTTTCAAATTGACAAAATAGATACCATCTACCCCGGCAATACTCAATTTTTCAAACGAATTGGGATTGCTCAATCCATTGCTGAAAATTTCCAATCGCTGGTCCATCCGGTTTGGATGGTTGGTGCGAACCCTGGAAACTGCATCGACCAAACGTTCCGGATTGATGGGCTTCATGATGTATCCGATGCAT
The DNA here is from genome assembly GCA_020436955.1 of Saprospiraceae bacterium. Lineage (GTDB taxonomy): Bacteria > Bacteroidota > Bacteroidia > Chitinophagales > Saprospiraceae > JAGQWW01. The sequence goes on from JAGQWW010000444.1 coordinate 1,841, forward strand.
GCAAATTCACAAGCACGCAAGGTGTGTTCACTTTGGCCCGTTACAAAGATGATTTCAAAATCGATAGGACGCAGCCTTTCCAGCATGGTAAAAATTAGACCGTCCGGCAAATCAATATCAAAAAAGGCCAGGTCCGGTTTCTCCTCCAGGTCCGAAATCATCTCATATCCATCTTCAATGTTGCTGGCTTCTGCCAGGATTTCTACATCCGGACAGTGTTGGGCGAGCTGGTTTTTTAAATTGTTCAGACTTTTGATCTCGTCCTCAATGATGACTGCTTTGAGCATGGTCGTGTGTTTTTGGTTAAAGTACAGGCTGCTAGCTCAGCATCAATCGGTTTGGGAGGTTCCATGTTGGGAGGGCTGTTTACTGAGTTTACCTGCAACTACAAAAGTAATCATATGATGCTTTGAATGGAAAATTTTTTTCATATGAATTTTATCACCTTTGAAATGGTGGAAAAGACTTTATATTTTGAGCACTCTTTCTGGTAAGAAAAAGCAATATGAGTCAACCAACTGATCAAAGTTTTAGGGAAAAACTACACGAAATCATCTTTGAAGCAGATACACCTGAAGGAAAGGCCTTCGATGTGGTGCTACTAATTGGCATTATCGCCTCCGTACTGGTGGTAATGCTGGAAAGTATTTCAGCCTACCAGGTAGAATATCGCGAATTCTTTTTCTGGCTGGAGTGGATTTTTACCATCCTCTTTACCATTGAATATCTGCTGCGCATATATTCCGTTCGTTCCCCCTGGAAGTATATAACCAGCTTTTTTGGTATCGTTGACCTGTTGGCTATTATTCCTACTTATTTGAGTCTGGTTGTAGCCGGCACCCACTTTTTGTTGGTCATTCGTGCATTACGCTTGCTAAGGGTTTTCCGGATTTTCAAATTGTGGCATTTTAT
>JAGQWW010000445.1 GCA_020436955.1 Saprospiraceae bacterium
AATTATGACTGTTTTTATAGTTCTCCAAAAAAACACCTGGAATAATTCAACGCTGGTACAATGCTGGTACAATGCTCAACGCTGGTACAATTCTCCGAATTGTACCAATATATTTGAGAGGTCTCCGACCTCTTTACCGAAATTTCCCTCCAAAGTTTTATGCGTTAAATGAATTTCCAGCAACAAGCATCCAGAATCTAGCATCAAGCATCCAGCAACAAGCATCCAGAATCTAGATTCCAGCATCTAGATTCCAGCCACCTGATCACCTCATATACGACCAGGCTGTCTCGTACAAACCTTCCTTTTCTACATATTCAAGAAAGGCTGAGTAGAATGGGTCTACGCCGATGGTGCCACTGTCACCGACTACGACCAGTAGCTTTTTGGCGCGAGTCATAGCGACGTTCATTCGTCGGTAATCGGAAAGGAAACCAATCTCAGCTTTGGTGTTGGAACGCACCAGGGAGATGTAAATTACATCGCGCTCCTGTCCCTGGAAGCCGTCGATGGTATTGATTTGTAGGGGTAAGTCGTCCAGTTTTTTATCATCTGAAATGATAGTCTGCATATGGATGACCTGTTCCCGGTAAGGAGAAATAAGAGCAATTTCAGGCGACATCTCCGGTAATATATTTTCCTTGAGTTGGTAAAGGTGTTCGCATACAATCATAAACTCTTCCGGATTGTAGCGGCTTTGCGCTTCGGCGTTTACTTTTTCATCAAAACCACAGCCGGCCGTATCGATAAAGATGACAGGAGACAATTGTTCTTCATACAGCGAATGGAATTGCACACCTTCATGGGCAGTAAGTGCTCCTCCATAAAAGTATGCATTAGAAAAACCCATAATAGCCTGATGCATACGATATTGAATGGTAAGTAAAGAAACTCTTTCCTGGTTTTCCAGGCATTTTTCAATTAGTGTTTTGCCCAGTCCTCCTCTGGCTGCCTTATAAGATTTGACGGTTGGTGGCAATTGGAAGGGGTCTCCTGCCATGATAACCCGTTTAGCCTTTCCAATAGCAATCCAAACAGCAGGTTCCAGTGCTTGAGCTGCTTCATCGATAAACACCGTTTTGAATTCCCGATGTTTCAAAACCCTGTTGGTAACTCCGACAAGTGTACACACAATCACCTGGGCACTGTCAATGACCAATTCTACCAGCCGGTCTTCCAATTGATTGACCCAGGCAGACAATTCCCTGGCTTGCTGGTACCAATGATTTCTTTCCTGTCTGGCATCAGCGTCAAATTTCCTTTTAAATTTATGCGCCTGCCGCCTGGCTTCAGCAGCTTCTATCTTTACTTTTTTGATATGCTTCGAATCAGGATGCTGGGCAATCTGTGCTTCCAGGGTATGGCTCACAATAGATTCATCAACTCGGGAGATATGGCCAATACGCAAGACGGACAGACCCGCATCGCTCAATCGCTCGGTCAATACATCAGCAGCAGTATTACTGGGAGCGGTAACCAACACCTGGTTTTCATGTTGACAAATCAGATGGATAGCCTTAACAAGTGTTGTCGTTTTTCCGGTACCCGGAGGGCCATGAACGATTGCAACATCTCTGGCTGAAAAAATATTTTGCACCGCCTGTTGCTGCGAACCATTCAATCCATCGATAATAGGCGCCTGTTTAAAATCGTCAAACAAAGCAGGCATTTTCCCATACAGTATTTCTCTTAATTCAGAGAGGCGGTTGTCCTTTGCATTAATGGTTGCTTTTAAAGCAGATTCCATCTCCACATAAGTACGCCCGTCAAAAAGCATATCAACCCCGATCTGATCCTGGTGAATCCATTCAGGTAGGTCCTTGACATTGAGCACAATCTTCATCTTATTGCGCTCAACATAATTTATCACTCCATTGCATTCGGGTTTTTCGGCATTGGCATAGAGCGTGTAAAATCGTACAGGCATACCCGATCTGAACTGATGGCGTTTGTTAAGTTGTGTTGTTCTTTCAACAATAACAAAGGCTTTTTCTCCGATAGTATATCCCGATTTTATAACCTTGACCGGCATCCAGGTATAACCCTCCTCTTTCCTTTCCTGCATGGAAAGGGATTCTACCATCTTCCTAAACTGCTCATAATCTTCCTGCTTTTCCAATTGGAGCAGACCCATCAATTCCTGTAATTGCTCAACCGCCTTTTTCAAATCTTTTCTTGTTTTTCAGAGAGGGATTCCAAGTGCACACCTTCACCCAACCAGTCCAGTAATTTTCGATAAACAGCATTTTGGGACATTAGTTCCGGATTACCAATAATTATCAAATGTTCCCTGGCTCTGGTTAAGGCCACATTCAGTTTTCGATCTGTACCGTCTTCAGACAAACTCATCAGAGAAAGTAATTGGGTATCTGTATTCAAACAAAGAGAAAGTATAATCACATCCCGGGCTCCACCCTGGTACCGTTCAACGGTATCTACCGTAAAATCATCCGGATGTAGTCCTTGCAATTGTAGCTGTTCACGGATTAAAGCAATTTGAGCCCGGTAAGGAGTGATAACACCGATACTCCTGGTTATACCATTCAATTCAAACAGTGCTTTGCAAGCTTTTATAGTTTCCACTACTGCTTTTGCTTCAAAAATATTTGTCTTCCGATACCCATCATCCATATCTATGGGTGTAGGGATAAATAGCTTTCTATTGTTGGCCATCGCTTCCCCGATGGTTGAAATTCCTATTTCCGTTCGAAGACTCAACAAGGCATGTTGGCGTTCAAATCCGGCAGTTCCC
>JAGQWW010000446.1 GCA_020436955.1 Saprospiraceae bacterium
GGAAAAATATTGGATCTTTCTAACAAAAATGCCGGACCAAAAATACAGGTAGAGCAATTGGAAAAAGTACAAGCTAATCCAATTGGTGTACCTAATGCCTCCAGAGATTTTTCCTCTTTAAATTTTTCGCCCAATCCACTTCGCTACCAAAACCCACCAAGTTGGCCTAAAGTAACGGCGACCGCTTCAAATGGACAAGCCATTGCCATTGAAGGGAAACTACCTTTAAAATACCAGGCTGGTACTAAAGATTTGGAGGAACAGGGATTGCTGTTTTTTGAAATCATGAAAAATGCCATGTCCATGCGATCTCCTCAGGATGAATTTGAAGTGGTAGGTCAATGGAAAGATGAACTTGACATAATTCACATCAAATACCAACAAACCTGGGAGGGGATTCCTGTACAAGGCGGTGAATGGATGGTACACGCTAAAGATAATGAAATTTACTTCGCAAATGGTCGAAATTTCCCAACTCCAAAAGCAGTGCAGTCCAGTCAAACAATAACTGAAAATCAGGCATTGCATACTTGCTTCAGAGACCTTGGTACAAAGGAAACTATTAAGAGGCCCGCTACCCTACCCCTAGGTCTTGAGGACTTTCAATGGGACGAAACAGCACTGGTTTACCTTCCGGAAGAGAATGGAAATTACAGGTTAGTCTGGCGCTTGGATATTCATCCAAATTTGGTAAAAAGGTATCGCTACTTTGTCGATGCCGGCACAGGTGAAATGATTGACAGTTATCCAACCCATTGTGGTTTCACACATTATACTTTTGAAGGTGAAAAAGCACATTCAGAGGCTCCACATAATCATTCTTCGGTTAACCTATTGACAAAGGAAAGTGAAGTACTGGCAGACGGCCCACGTACAGCAACAGCAAGGGATCTTTTCAATATTAATCGCACAATCAATACATATGAGGTGAATGCCGGGTTTTTTATGATTGATGCTTCCAGACCCATGCACAATCCCGGAAGTTCATCATTTCCAAACGATGCCCAAGGGGTGATTTGGACGGTCGACTCCAGAAATACCTCTCCTGAAAATGACAACTTCAATGCATTCCATGTTACCTCCAATAATAATTCATGGAATGATCCCATTTCCGTTTCAGCACATTATAACGGTGGAGAATCTTACTTATATTTTAAAAATGTACATGGCCGCAATTCCATCAACGACCAAAATGGGAACATACTTTCCTTTATCAATATTGTAGAAAAGGATGGTACAGACATGGATAATGCCTTTTGGAATGGGAAAGCCATGTTTTATGGAAATGGAAATATTGGTTTTAGTTCACCACTTGCGAAAGGCTTGGATGTAGCCGGACATGAAATGTCACATGGAGTTGTTCAAACTACTGCCAATCTTGAATACAGAAATGAATCCGGGGCCTTGAACGAATCTTATGCTGATATTTTTGGAGCTATGATTGACCGTGATGATTGGAAGATTGGTGACGATGTAGCTAATCCAAATTATTTTAGAAGTGGTACCATGCGTGATATGGAAAACCCTCACAATGGAGGTAATAGTTTGAATGATAATGGCTGGCAACCGAGCCATTACAATGAAAGATATACCGGAACACAAGATAATGGCGGCGTCCACATCAATTCCGGTATTCCAAATCATGCTTATTTTCTTTTTGCTACTGCTTCAGGTGTAGGAAAGGATAAAGCAGAAAAAGTGTTTTATCGTGCTTTGGACAGATACCTGGTAGCCTCTTCTCAGTTTGTAGATCTTAGAGTGGCGACTATGCAGGCAGCAGCTGACCTTTATGGAGCCAATTCAGCTGTCAGTACTGCACTTAAAAATGCTTTAGACGCTGTAGGGATTCCAGGTGGTTCAGGTGGAAATTATCAAAATGACTACCAGGAGAATCCAGGTGACCCATACATGATAGTTTCAGATTATGATGAAACCGCAATTTATCTGGTTGACGGAAATGGTAACATTGTAGGAAACCCATTTATCAATTTCGGAACCGTATCAAGAGTAAGTGTGACGGATGATGGAAGTTATGCCGTATTCATCGGAGAAGATAACACCATGTATGAAATCGACTTTGGTAATAATAGTTTCCAGCAAATCCAAAGTGAAACCATTTGGAGGAATGTAGCCATTTCTAAGGATGGATCAAGATTAGCTGCCATCACACTTGATTATGACGAGTTCATTTATGTTTATGATTTCGGCAGACAAGAATGGGCTACTTTTGAATTGTATAATCCTACCTACTCCACCGGTGTTTCGACAGGTGATGTTGTCTATCCTGATATTTTGGAATGGGATTTCTCCGGTCAATGGGTAATGTATGACGCTTACAATGAGCTGGGAACCTTCTTCGGTAATATAGATTATTGGGATATTGGGTTTTGTAATGTTTGGAGCACCGCCTCCAACAATTTTGCCAGTGGAGAGGTTTCTAAACTGTTCACGGGCTTAGCAGACAACACTTCTGTAGGTAATCCAACATTTTCCAAAAGGTCACCTTACATCATCGCTTTCGACTTCCTGGACAATAACCAGGATGATTATTGGATAATGACTGCGAATCTGGAAACCGGTGAAGTGTCAGATCCTCCAATATTCCAAAACCTGGTTATTGGATACCCCAATTTTACTCCTTCTGACCAGTTTATTTCTTATGACGCAGAATCAACATCAGGAGATCCGGTGGTAGCAATACAGAAATTGAATTCAAATAAATTAAGTGCAGCCGC
>JAGQWW010000447.1 GCA_020436955.1 Saprospiraceae bacterium
AAAGCAAATGAATCTTATTTCCTGTTTCAGGATCAGCGGCCTGTCGATGTGGAAACGGTTCGAGCCTTTTTTTATGGTCCGTTACCACCTGGGAAATCATACGAAGAGAAGGTACTGATGGGCGCTTATTTTGAAGATACGCTGATTGCGATTTTTGACTTTTTGAAAGACTGGCCGGAGGAAAAAAATTGGGCCATTGGTTTAATGGTGGTGGATGAAAAATGGAGAGGTAAAGGGGTAGGGAAGGAATTACTTACGGACCTTGGTGGTTTTTTTCGCATCAATTCGGTCAATAAATTAAGATTAGGCGTTTTAGCAGATAACCAGCCAGCCAGATCCTTTTGGTTTGCAAACAATTTTAATTTTATTGGTCATACCGAATTGGATCCAGCGGGAAGAGAGATTTTGGTAATGGAGAAGGAAATATGATTCCTGTTCTTCATGTTGGGCGGTTTTTTAATTTTTAAAAGAACCGGTCAATCTATAACCAGGTCAGTCGGATTTCAATATTTTCACATTTTTAACTTCAAAATTGAAAACTAATGCCCCATTTGTTTTTGATGCTTTTATTATCGTGGTTAATGCCAAAGCAGGCCGAACAGGTTTTACCGGATAAAAAGGTATTACAAGATGGAATAGCCCATAAATACTATCTCTCCACTTTTTCAAAGGATAACCTTCAACAATACGCAACCATTCAATACCGTACTTTTCAACTTGCCGGAAAAGATACTTTGATTCAGCAATCCTTCAATCCAGCTTTTGAATTAACTGCCTATCAGGTATTGGAGATTACAGAAGACGGATTGAACCTTGTGAAGGATGCTTTTTTATTCAGAGGCGATACAGTCTTTTATGACATTGAAAAAGAAAACCAACTTCTGAAATTTTCGGACGTACCTGCTTACTCCCGTACAAGTTTTTCCCTGGATATGGGATATAAACGGGAGGTTTTCCAGGAAACTAAAATGACCAGTGATACAAGTATTTTAAACAAACCGGGAAAAGTCTATTCGAGATCAAGAAGGTTTATTAACCATAATAGCAATGGAGAAATAGATACTGTCTTTACTACTATTGAAGACATTTATCTGGAGGGCCTGGGGCTTTGGAGTTATGCTGGTGAGGATGCCGATCAGCGATTCAGGCTTGAACTGATTGAACAAATGACCATGGAGGAATTCAAGGGAAGAAGTCAACATGGTATACATCGAATAGGGTACATTGATTTTGATAACACACTCGATAAAGATCAACCCTTTAACCTATGTGGCGAGCAAAAAGATATTGCTGATTATTACAATGGACAGTTGGATAGAGCCAGATTTAAAGGAGGAAAAAGAGTAACATGGCAATATGTGCAGGAGCGGTTGGATCCTGAACTTTTAGGAGAAGCTTCCGGCTATTTAACCTTAAGGTTTGTCATAAATTGTGAAGGTCAGGCCGGTCGTTTTACCACGGATGAAGCTGATCTTGATTTCCAACCGAAAAAATTCAAGTCGGCCTTAATAAATCATTTTTACAACATTCTACAATCCAATAAGGATTGGAAGGCTTGCATTATTAAAGGTGAAGCCAGAGATGCCTATACTTATATATCATTTAAATTGAAAGATGGAGAACTTGTCGAAATATTACCTTAAAACAGCTGGCCTCCTTTTCCTGGTAATTTTTTCCGCTTGTGCTGGCCACCAAAATCTTTACAAAAAGGAATTCTCTGCCGCTGAAAAGAAAACCTATGCAAAATTACTGGAGCAAGGTGCCGGTCTGTTTTACCAGGGTACTGAGGCTTGTCAGATGAACTTGTATGAAGCCAGGGAACTTGATCCAACCAATGGAGATGTCTACCAGGAAATAGGGGCGCCTTTGCTAAAAAGAGGGATTATCTCCCAGTCCATTCAAGCTTATACAGCCGCTGTAAAGGCCGACTCTCTTTCCTGGTTAGGATGGCGAGGGTATATGTATTTATATTTTTACAGAGATTATGAAAACGCCATTCATGATTTCGATGCGCTTGATGAGCTCACCCCGGGTATTGTCGACTACCCTCAGTCAGAAAGCGTTGATTTTCAGCGGGGCATAGCCTATTTGATGTTGAAAGACTGGCTTATGGCAGATTCATTTTTTACCAAACACCTTAGATATGAAACCGGTAGTGTAGGAGTCGATTATATTGAGTCGCGTGCATTTCTATACAGAGGAATCACCTTTTATTTCCAGGAAAAATGGGATGCCGCTTTGAAGGATTTTGATCAAGGCCTTAAAAATTTGCCGGGAAATGCTAATCTACTTTTATGGAAAGCAAAAACCCTTCAAAAACTTCAAGGTGAAAATGATCTATTTCAAAATACAGTTCAAGCAGCAAAAGAATCATTTGCAAACGGAAATCACTTTCAACGACCTTATGTTGAGGAATTTTTCCAGATCTATGAAGATGATTTTAATTGGTGAAATCCGGGATGCGGGATGCGGAACGAGGAGTGCGGTTTGCGTGAAGCGTGGAGAGTGATAGTTGATGTGTTTTTAAAATACGAGTGATTTGAAATTTGCTGAATTTAAATCATTGTCACTTTTAGTGAAAGCAGATTGAAACCAAACCTAGGTTGAAAAAGGTCCTGTTCAATTAAGTGTGTCATATTATTAGATACCTGGTCACTCAGCATGAATGATAACCAAAAATGAAATTACTTTTTTCCTATTTTTAAAAAAAAGTAGTTTTACGCATCACGCAAAC
>JAGQWW010000448.1 GCA_020436955.1 Saprospiraceae bacterium
TGGGTCATTGGCGTTGAAATTTTCACCAATTTTCCATCCTTTCGGCGCATTGGGGAAAACCTGGGGAGCAAGGTTAGGAGTAATATCCTCTTCAACATAAAAAGGATCCACGGAAATGCTATTCCCGATCATCCACTGCAAATCCTCGAAAGGTTTGCCTTTAAGCTCTTTTTCAACTTGAAGTAACCATTCGTTTTTGGTTACAGGAGGGAATGTCTCAAAAAATGGATCCATCACAGCGTTTTGCTGCGAATTTACAATATAGCCTTGATTGAAATAAAAAATCCTGCACCCGATTTCTAAAATACTAATCGAATGCAGGATTTGAAGTGTCTTTGTTAGCGATTGCTAATTAGTCTTCGTCAAATTGGACGCGCATGTTGGATTTGCCCCAGCTGAATCCAAATTTGAAAGTCATCTGTGCAAAAGGCGCGGAAATATCCTGGTCGCTGATGCCACTAAGGTCGTTATCCAATACAACCCGGTAACCACCTTCCAGGCCAAGTCTGAACCATCTCAATACGTTTAATTCAACACCAACAGATGGTTGAACTACAAATATTCTGTCTGATTCTTCTCCGGGAGTACTCAAGCGTCCTCCACCAGTCAACAACATCACTTTTGGATGTACAGCGCTATAAGCGAATGGCATGTAACCCAACATCAAACCTGAATAACGCAATTTTAGGCGATTGTTTTGGAAGTCGTCAATGTCAAAAGCATTCGTGGTGCTGTAACCACCCCAACCAACAAATACATTTTTACCAAACTCCAATCCTCCAAATCCACCGGTAGTTACCGCATAGTCTTCATCAAAAAAGGTTAGTCCGGTACTGGAACCACCCCAAGCACCTGATAATCTCAAGCCGGAGTTTCCAAATAAGGTTTCTTCACTTTGTCCAAACATGGTGGTGGACAAGGCTGCAACAACTAGCAAGCTCAACATCCATCTTTTCATTTCGTGTGATTTTTTTCGTTAGGAATAATAGGTTTATCAAAAACAAATGAGCAGTGTTTTTTGCTTCTTACAACCTATAGATGATATGAAGGATGGTGTACCCCTATTGGAATAAAAAAAAATACGAATGACGATTTACGAGTGGCGTGTCACCTGATTCGACATTCGTAAATCGTCATTCGTATTTTCTCCTACGCAGCCACTTCCTCTGCAGGCTCTTCTTCCTCTTCTTTTATTTCATTGCCATTGGCATCGGTGAGGTCTTTTTCAATGCGGAGGTTGTCTATGATGAATTCCTGTCTGGTCGGAGTGTTTTTTCCCATATAATAACCCAGGATGTCATCTATATCAGTGCTATCATTCATAAGGACAGGCTCCAGGCGGATGTCTTCTCCAATGAAGTCTTTAAATTCATTTGGAGAAATCTCACCCAAACCTTTAAATCGAGTGATTTCAGGTTTACCTCGAAGGCTTTGAATAGCTTCCTGTTTTTCGGTCTCACTGTAACAGTAGAAGGTTTTCTTTTTATCCCTAACCCTGAACAGAGGTGTTTGGAGTATAAAAAGGTGTCCGTTCCTTACCAGGTCAGGGAAAAATTGAAGGAAGAAAGTAAGCAACAAAAGACGGATGTGCATACCATCAACATCGGCATCAGTAGCAATTACTACATTTTTGTAACGCAGATCTTCCAGTCCGTCTTCTATGTTCAAAGCGTGTTGTAGGAGGTTAAACTCTTCGTTCTGGTACACTACTTTTTTGGTCATACCATAACAATTCAGCGGCTTACCACGCAGCGAAAATACAGCTTGAGTAGCCACATCTCTGGCTTTGGTAATGGAACCACTCGCAGAGTCACCCTCTGTGATGAAGATGGTGGTACCATTTTTCATATCCTCTTCTACCTTAGAATTATCGTTGAAGTGGAATCGGCAGTCACGCAATTTCTTGTTATGAATATTGGCCTTTTTGGCTCTTTCGTTGGCCAGTTTTTTAATCCCGGCCATTTCTTTTCTTTCTCTTTCGGATTGTTTTACCCGCTTTTCCAGTTCCTTGGCAATTTCCGGATTTTTATGCAGGAAGTTGTCCAATTCCCTTTTTAGAAAATTCAAGATAAAGGAACGTAAAGACTCGCCACCCGGTGCCAATTCGGTAGATCCCAGTTTTGTTTTGGTCTGCGATTCAAAAACAGGTTCTTCTACTCTTACGCTGATGGCTGCAATGATGCTGGAACGAATGTCTTTGGTATCGTAATTTTTATTGAAATGGTTCCTAATGGTCTCAACAACTGCCTCTTTGAAATAATTGAGGTGGGTACCACCCTGGGTGGTGTTTTGACCGTTTACGAAACTATAATATTGCTCGCCGTAGTGATTACCATGTGTAAGTGCAATCTCAATATCCTCTCCCTTCAGATGAATGATAGGATAGCGTATTGGTTCGCTGGCAGTTTTCTTTTCCAAAAGGTCCAGCAGACCATTTTTAGAATAAAATGTCTGATTGTTAAAATTGAGTCTTAACCCTGAATTCAGGTAAGCATAATTCCAAAGTTGTGTCTCTACAAATTCAGTTCTAAACTTATATTTTTTGAAAATCGTATCATCGGGCTGGAAAACCGTTAGGGTACCAGAGGTTTCGTCCCCTTTTTCGATTTTGGCATCGTTGGTAATATCACCCATAGAGAATTCAGCCATCTTGGTCTTTCCTTCTCTAAAAGCCTGTACTTTAAAATAGGTGGAAAGCGCATTGACAGCTTTGGTACCCA
>JAGQWW010000044.1 GCA_020436955.1 Saprospiraceae bacterium
CTGAATTGTTTTCCTAAGGTGTAACAACCCCTTAAACCTTCAGTAAAAGGTTTATCGCTACCCTGTGATCTGCAAATGCTAAAAGATCTGGTTAGCGATAAACCTTTTTTAAATTCAAACCTGTGGTAAAGGAACATAAAGTATCGGTAGTAGGCAGATATGAAAAGGTGATAGGAACCCTTTTCAAATATGGTTTTGAAGATATTGTGGCGCATCCACCTTTTTCAAGGTTCCTTACCAATATGCCCGAATGGGTAGCCAAAAGAGACGGAAAGCTAATTTCCGACTATACCCGATATGAACGCATACGTATGGTATGCGAAGATCTGGGCACCACCTTTATCAAGTTTGCTCAAATAGCCAGTAACAGACCCGATTTGTTACCGGAAGATTTGATTGCTGAACTTGAAAAATTTCAGGAACATGCACGTCCGGTGCCGGTCGACCAAATCAAGGAAGTATTATTGGATGCCTACAAAAAACCTATTCATGAGGTTTTCCAGCATTTTGAAGAAGTCCCCATTGCATCAGCTTCCATTGCTCAGGTACATCGCGCTGTACTCAAAACCGGAGAAGATGTAGTGTTAAAAATCCAAAGACCGGGCATTGAAGACATCATCGAAGCAGATATTGCCATTTTAAAACAGTTGGCTGATATCATGGAAAAGTATTTTCCAAAGTTTCATTCTTTCCAGCCGGTACAATTGGTCAAAGTCTTTGAAAAAAGTATTCGAAAAGAACTAAAATTCTCCATTGAAGCGAATAATCTTCAACGATTCACAGAAAATTTCAAAGGCCACAAAGATGTTTACATACCTAAGCTTTATCCAAAGTACACTACCAATAAGGTGCTTTGTATGGAGTATATCGATGGAATGAAATGCACCAATCTCGAAGAACTCAAACAATACAATATTACCGGACCTGAATTAGCAATAAAGGGCATCAACATCTATTTCGAACAGGTTTTTGACCATGGCTTCTTTCATGCAGACCCCCACCCGGGCAATATCTTTATTTTAAAAGATGGCAGAGTGTGTTTCATAGATTATGGAATGATGGGCAACATCCAACGACGCGACAAGGAGATGTTGGCCGATTTGCTTTTGAATGCCCATAATTCGGATGTTCAAGGCTTAAAAAAAGCCCTTTTGAGGTTCTCTTCTGACGAAAAAGCTATTGACCAGAAAGAATTGGAATATGACATTATGGAGTTTTTCTCCGAATATTCCAATGTGGGTATTGAAGACATTGAAGGTGAGGAAGTCATCAAAGCATTGAACAGTTTATTTTTTGATTATAAAATTCGGATTCCTTCCAACTTATTGTTGTTGATGAAGGCCCTGGTCATTATCGAAGGCGTGGGGCTTACCCTGGATCCACGATACAACATCCTGGAAAACATCCATCCTTTTGTAGTTCGATTGATGGAAAAGAAATACAGTCCTAAAAAACTTGGGTCCCGTTTCATAAAATCCCTTGGCGATTTCACCATGTTGGCAACCAGCTTGCCCGAGGATATGCAAGACGTTATCAAAAAAGTGAAACAAGGAAAACTCCATATTGAGTTTGAACATACCGGATTGGACCCTTTCTATCATAAAATGGACCTGGTTTCCAATCGAATCGCCTTTTCTGTACTTATTGCAGCGCTCATCATTGGATCTTCTGTTTTAGTCTATGCCGACATTGCTCCACATATATATAATGTCTCTGCCATAGGCTTTGGTGGCTTTGTCATCGCCGGATTCCTGGCTTTGAGACTTGCCTGGGCGATATTAAAGAGTGGGAAGATTTGAGGCTGGATGCTAGATGCTGGTCACTAGTTACTGGATGCTTTTATTAGCAATCCCGCACGCCGCATACCGCGTACCTCGAACCGAATAGCGAATAGCGAAAAAATAAAGTGCCGCCCGATCACTCAAGCAGCACTTTATTATCTTTCCATTCCGCATAACGCTTTACGCATCACGCACACCGCGTCACGCATACCGCATACCGCAAAAACCTATCTCGACAAATACATACTCCGCTCGTTGTGCATTTTGCGGAAGAATGGGTCTGTTAAATCTTTGATGAAACGGATTTCTTCACCGGTTGATTTCATTTCTGGTCCCAGGTTTTTGTCTACGTTCGGGAATTTATCGAAGGAGAATACCGGAACTTTTATCGCATAACCACTTGGCTGTGGTTTGATGTCAAAATCTTTCAACTTGTGGGTTCCCAACATCACTTTAGTAGCAATTTGCAGGAACGGCACTTTATAGGCTTTTGCAATAAATGGAGTCGTACGGGAAGCCCTTGGATTAGCTTCGATTACGAATACATTATCACCTTTTACTGCAAACTGGATATTGATGAGACCTCTTATATTCAGCGCGAATGCCAGTTTTTTGGTGTATTCTACCATGGTATTTACCGCTTCTACAGACAAACTGTAAGTTGGTAATACCGCAGAACTGTCGCCTGAGTGAATTCCTGCAGGCTCTACGTGTTCCATGATACCCATGATGTATACATCATCGCCATCACAAATGGCATCGATTTCGGCTTCAGTCGCTCTATCCAGGAAGTGGTCAATCAATACTCGGTTGTCAGGCATATGCTTGTAGATAGAAAGTACCTGACGTTCCAATTCTTCGTCGTTGATTACGATACGCATGCTTTGACCTCCCAAAACGTAAGAAGGACGCACTAAAACCGGATACCCTACTCGGTTTGCAATCTGGATGGCTTCATCAACTGATCCTGCTGCACCATATTCAGGATAAGGAATTTCCAATTCCTTCAACAAGTCAGAAAATCTTCCTCTGTCTTCCGCAAGGTCCATATCGTTGAAAGAGGTACCTATAATTTTAATACCTTTTTCATCCAGGGTCTTGGCAAGTTTCAATGCTGTCTGACCACCCAACTGTACGATTACCCCTTCAGGTTTTTCCAGCTCGATGATTTCTTCCAGGTGTTCCCAGAAAATAGGCTCGAAATAAAGTTTGTCAGCAATATCGAAGTCGGTAGAAACCGTCTCAGGATTACAATTGACCATGATAGACTCGTATCCTACATCTTTGATGGCCAACAATCCGTGTACACAACAGTAGTCAAACTCGATCCCTTGTCCGATACGATTAGGACCGGAACCCAGGATGATTACCTTCTTTTTATCGGTATTTGGAATACTTTCATTTTCGGTATCGAAAGTAGAGTAGAAATATGGGGTCTGGGCCTCAAACTCTGCGGCACAAGTATCTACGATTTTATAAGTTCTTCTTACCTCCACTTTTTTGCGATAAGCAGTAACATCTGCTTCTTCTACTCTCATGATCCAGGCAATCTGAGCGTCAGAGAAACCCATTTGCTTCAATTCAACCAAAAAGTCTTTTGGGATATCATCTGGCACATTGATTTTAGCAAGGCGTTCTTCTGCCTTAACCAAACGCTTGATTTGCTTGATGTACCAGGGGTCGATTTTCGTTAATTTGTGAACGGTCTTTTCAGGAACACCCAGACGTAGGGCATCTTTTAAACGGTAGATTCTGTCATCACTTGGTTCTTCCAGACGCTTCAAAATGTCTTCGGTACGGATCCACTCTTTCATGTCAGCACCCAAGCCCATACGTCCATTTTCCTGTGACTGACAGGCTTTTTGGAGTGCTTCTAAGAAGGTACGTCCGATACTCATCACCTCTCCTACAGACTTCATTTGCAGACCTAAGCGATGGTCTGAACCGTAGAATTTTTCAAAGTTCCACCTTGGCATTTTTACGATAACGTAGTCCAGGGTAGGCTCAAAATAGGCGGAAGTGGTTTTTGTAATTTGGTTTTTCAATTCATCCAGGCGATATCCGATGGCCAATTTGGCTGCAATTTTTGCAATCGGATAACCTGTGGCTTTACTGGCAAGGGCTGAGGAACGGGAAACACGCGGGTTAATTTCAATTACTATCAATTCCTCATTCTCAGGATTGATGGAGAATTGGATATTACATCCTCCTGCAAAATTACCCAACGAACGCATGGCTTTGATGGCCTGGTCGCGCATTTCCTGGTAGGCAGTATCTGAAAGTGTCATAGCCGGTGCTACTGTGATAGAATCACCGGTATGAATACCCATAGGGTCTAAATTTTCCACGGTACAAATGATAACTACATTGTCTGCAGCATCACGCAAAAGCTCCAACTCATATTCTTTCCATCCCAAAACAGCTTTTTCAACCAAAACCTCGTGTGTAGGAGAAGCATTCAAACCACGACGAAGAGCCTCATCAAACTCTTCACGCACATGCACAAATCCTCCACCTGAACCTCCCAGGGTATAAGAAGGACGGATAACCAATGGAAATCCAATCTTCTGAGCGGCCTCCTGCCCTTCCAAAAAGGAATTGGCAATGAAGGAAGGTGCCACTTTTAGACCATTTTCAATCATGTGTACCCTAAAAGCTTCCCTGTTTTCGGTCAGCTCAATCGCATCCAGGTCAACACCGATCATCCGTACATTATACTTTTCCCAGACACCCTGTTTACCGGCTTCAATAGCAAGGTTTAGGGCAGTCTGACCACCCATAGTAGGTAATACAGCATCGATTTGGCGCTCTTCGAGCACTTGAACGATACTTTCTACAGTTAGTGGTAACAAATAAATGTGATCGGCAGTAACCGGGTCGGTCATAATGGTTGCCGGATTGGAGTTGATAAGCGATACTTCGATACCCTCTTCGCGCAAAGAACGAGAAGCCTGGGAACCGGAATAATCAAACTCACAAGCCTGACCAATTACAATAGGACCACTACCAATGATTAGAACTGAACGAATGGAGGTGTCTTTTGGCATAGTTGAAGCAATTTACCGTGGTTGCAAATTGCGCGCAAAGATAGTTTCCGAAAAGTTGCTGACAAAAATTATTCAAAAACTAATTTCGTTTTATTGTCATTTTTCTGTCCTCCACAAAATAAATACAATAAAAATGGCCCCTTAAAAAGATACTTTTTCCCAAAGGTCAAAAACACGCAACAAAGCGGTAAGCGTATGTGGATGGCGGATTAGGCCCTCTTCAAAGGCTTTTTTTAAATATTCGGGGTCGTGTAATTCGACTTCAATATTTTCTCCGCTGTCTAATTTTAAAGTTGTCGTTTTTTCTACCCCAACTGCCAGAAATTGATGAATTTGATTATTCATAAAGACCGGATTAGACTGTACTGTTTGTAAAAATGTCCATTTTCCACCCGTAAAACCGGTTTCTTCAGCCAGCTCTCTTTTTGCCGCTTCCAATGGAGTTTCCCCTTCGTCTACCAATCCGCCGGGAGCCTCCAGTGTATCTTTTTCAACGCCAAAACGAAACTGCCTTACCAAAATCACTTTTCCTGATTTGTCGAGTGCCACCACACAAACCGCATCGTCGGCGTCGACAAACACCATTTTTTCTTCCTTCCCGGTACGTTTATTCAGATACCAGTCAAAACGTGCCTGGAACAGTTTCAAGTCGATAGCTTCCCCTTTTTTGGTCAGCTCCCATTTATTGGATGGATTTTCCATTTAAAAATATATTTTTTCGCCACATGGGTTGTAGTGAACACTCCATTACGAACTTAGTCGTGATTTTAAAAACAAAACAAGTTGAACACCGGTTATCAATACATTCAGAAATAACCTACTTTCACCTGCAAATATGCTTAATTACCTTTCTATGCAGTCATTAAAAATTCTATTTCTTTTATTAGGGTCGCTTTCGTTTTATCAATGCAGTCAGGGTGGAGAAAACACCTCCACTGTGAATGCGCCCAACCCACTAGCAAAAAAGACAGCTTTTAAACCTGCCGAAACAAAATTGCCGCTGCACACCATCAAACTACCGGAAGGATTTAAGATTGATGTGTTTGCTGAAGATGTAAAAAATGCACGATCCCTTTGTCTTTCCCCAAACGGTGTTTTGTTTGTAGGGACCCGTTCAAAAGGGAATGTTTATGCGCTCGTAGATGAGGATGGTGATTTCCACGCCGACAAGCAATATTTACTCGCCAAGGACCTGAATATGCCTAACGGTGTCGCATTCAAAGATGGTGATTTGTATGTCGCTGAAGTGAGTCGCATTTTAAAGTTTGAAAACATAGAAAAAAACCTGGCCAATCCACCCAAGCCTGTAGTTGTATATGATCAGTATCCGGAGGAGACACATCACGGTTGGAAATATATTGCCTTTGGACCCGATGGCAAATTGTATGTACCGGTAGGAGCTCCTTGTAATATTTGTAATCCTGAAGAAGAAATTTATTGTAGCATAACGAGCATCAATCCGGATGGTACGGATAGGCAGGTTGTACAGCATGGTATCAGAAATACCGTAGGTTTTGATTGGCATCCGGTAACAGGCGATTTATGGTTTACTGACAATGGTAGAGATTGGATGGGCGATGATATGCCAGCCTGTGAGTTGAATAGGGCTTCTAGGCCGGACATGCATTTTGGATATCCATTCTGCCACCAGGGCAATTTACCGGATCCGGAATTTGGAAAATTAAAGGATTGTAGTGAGTTTACAGCACCCGTTCAAAATTTGGGCCCGCACGTAGCGCCACTTGGTATTGAATTTTACACCGGCAATATGTTTCCAAAGGAATACAAGAACCAACCGCTCTTTGCGGAGCATGGTTCCTGGAACAGAAGCACACCAATTGGTTACCGCGTGATGATGGTCAAATTGAACGACCAATACGAATCTGAAGGATATGTGCCGTTTGCGGAAGGTTGGTTACAGGGCACTGAACCCTGGGGAAGACCCGTGGACCTGGAAATGATGCCCGACGGATCGATGTTGGTTTCCGATGATTTTGCAGATGTAGTCTACCGGATATATTACGATAAGTAAGAAATCTAGTCTCCAGCAACAAGATACTAGAGACTAGATCCTGGATTTTACTTAGCGGCAAAAGCCTCCACCTGGCTCCACACTCTCGCTATATTTCCAAAGCATATTTTCTCAATATCTTCGGGGGTATATCCTCTTTCAAGGAGCTTTTTGATCAGGTTTGGATACATGGAAACATCTTTCAAACCATTGGGGAGGCTATCGCCTACGCCGTCAAAGTCAGAACCAAAACCTACATGGTCTACACCGATGAGCTCAACGACATGGTCTATGTGATTCGCAACGATATCAAGGTCTGCGTACAACATATCCTTATTGGTCGCATTAAATTCTGCCACCATTGCCTTTCCCAAAGAGTCTTCTAGCGTAGTGCCGGCCTCTGCCAGCATTGCATCTCTTACCCCACGAAGGCTGTCACGTTGTTTTTTGATATTTGAATCCAAAAATGTAGAACCAAAATTGATTTGAATGACTCCACCGTTTTCTCCTAACTTTTTGATCATATCGTCATCCATATTTCTTTCCCAACCCGGAGTGTATTTTCTGCAGGAAGAGTGAGAAGCGATAGCTGGCACCTGGGTCACTTCCATTACCTGGTAAAAAGCTTCATCGGAAACATGGGAAATATCAACCATGATTCCTTGCTTGTTCATCTCTTTTACAACTTCTTTTCCAAAAGCACTCAATCCACCGTTGGTACCTGTCGTATCATATGATGAATCACAAATTTTATTGTCTTTGGAATGTGTAAGGGTCACGTATCTGATTCCCTTTTGTTGAAAATAGGCAACATCTTCAACTGTCTCAATGGGTGCTCCATTTTCCATGCCCATAGGGAGAGAAATGAGGCCTTTTTCAAAATTCGCCCTTACCTCTGCCGGTGACCCTGCCAAAGCAAATTTATCTGTGTGTTCTTTAGCAATCACCTCTATCATGTTGATAAGGGAATCTGCATACTGCTTTCCACCTCCGGTTTTTTGATAATCAGCCGGGATGTAAATAGACATAAAAGGAGCATCCAAACCACCTTTTTTTGCTCTTACATAATCGAAGTCCCCTTCTTCACTTTCGATGGGAATACCGATGTATTCTCGGTATAATTTGAAAAATCGGGTAGTCAATCGGTAAGGAAGATCCACATGGCTGTCGGCAATAATAAAGGTATGAGCCAATGAATCTGCAAACGCAGTTAGTTCTTCATCAGACATCTCTGAAACTGCCTTTTGTTTTTTGGCTGTTTCTTCGACTTGTTTTTCGGTAGAGCAGGCTGAAAAGAAAAATAGCCCTGCAAGGAGAAGCAATGTATATTTCATCATGTTGGCTTTAAACAAGAAAAGCCAAAGGTAATAAGATGATAGAAAAATCTAGGAAGAGAAAATTACCGTCCGGATTGGGCCTTCCATTCCATTGCAGTATCGTAATCACCTAGTCTACTATAAATCAAATACAATAAATACTTATCATTTGCTGAATACAATTCCGGCTTTACTTCATTGAGCAAGTCCAGGGATTCATGATACTTACCCTGGCGGTAATAAATATTGGCAAGATTAGTCTTTGCATATACATTGGTTGAACTAATAGCAAGAGCATCTTTATAAGCCTTTTCTGCCTTTTCCAACTCACCTTTAATTCCATACATGATGCCCAAATAAACATGTGAAGTAGGTAATCGATGATAAATTGTCAATGCTCTTTCAAGGTAACCTATTGCTTCATCAGCCAGCTCAGCTTGTTTGGTTTTATCCTGCTCAGCCACTGCCCTTCTTACCAGGGATCCTCCTTTGTTTTTGAGCATGCGGGCATTATTGGGTGCCAATTTCACATCGTGATCAAAAAGAGTATATCGATCTTTCCAAACAGGCAAATGGGTGATGGTGCGGTAAATACCCGCCAGGGCTATCAATGAAACTAAGGCTATAAGAGCGTATTTTTTCCCATTGAAAGATAATTTACATTTTTGCTCTCCTAAAAAATAAAACAAGCCAAAAACCAACAAAAAGCAAACCCCAAGCGACGGATTGTAATTGAATCGGTCATTGTAAGGACTTACATTTAATACGATAACCGAACTAAAAATAGAGACGGTTGCAAAAAAGTGCCATACGCCATAGGCAGACTTCCATTTTTTAAAAAGTCCGATTACAGCCAAAGCTATCAAACCCAGGTATAAAAGAATACTTAACCAAACCTGGTAATCGCCCCAATTTCTCAATGGAATGGTACTAAAAGAATAATCACTTAGTAATGGATAGGGAATCAGATTTTTATAAAAATATAGACCCAATACGTAAATATTAGAAGCAACCCTTTCAGAAGTGGAGCTTGCAGCCAATAGAGAATTGTCAAGGACCGTCAATGTAACTCCCTCGTTTAGCCCTCCTACTACAGAAGATCTTACCATCAAAAAACCGACCACGAGTAGGAAAAAGGGGGAGATTGACAGCAATATTTCTTTCCAGGATTTATCCCTAAAAAACCACAACATCAATGGGAATACTGCTAAAGTGGTGATAGCTGACTCTTTGGAAAAAAGTGCGATGGAATAGGTAATCCAGGATAATCCTACCAACCATTTCTTATTTTCATCAAGTCCTTTTAACCAAAAAAAAGCTGCCGATACAAATGCTAAAAAAGCCACCAGCTCATCCCTACTTTTTATATTAGCTATAACTTCAACATGCACAGGGTGAACAACAAAAAACAAAGTGATGGCCGCAGCCAGCCAAAGATTTTCCTTTTTTAAAAGTCTTGTCAAAAAGAGAAACAACATCAATCCGGTGAGACCATATAGGAAAACATTGATGAAATGATGAACCTTTGCCTGCAAGCCAAAATACTCTACCTCCAGGGCAAACATACTCAGCGGAATAGGCCTGTAGGCCCTCGCATTCATATTTTCATCATAACCTTTAAAGTAGGAGGTTGTCCAGATTTCATGCAGGCCTTCAGCACCTTTTTTTACAAAGCGGTTTTCTTTTAAAACTGCATCATCGTCATACACAAAATCGTAGGAAATACTGGGCGCATAAAGCAGGAACCCCAGGACGAAAAAAGCAATGGCCAATCCCCAAATCACCCTCATCGAGGTTGAACCGGAAGATACACCAGGTTGCAACCTCGAAGCGGGGCGGTTTTTAGTAGGTGATTTTTTAGCCATTTTGCAGTTAGTTTATTGCTAACAAGCAAAAATCAGGCAAAAAAAATCAGTAGAGCAGTTTGAGAGATGTCCTTATGATAGAGACTTACAAATATTTTTAACCAAAGCAGGGCCCTCATAGACCATACTTGAATACACTTGTACCAGACAGGCCCCAGCATCCAACTTTTCTTTAGCCGCTGCAGGACCGTTTATTCCGCCAACTCCGATTATCGGAATAGTACCGTTGGATTTTTGGTGAAGGTAACGAATTACTTCCGTTGAACGCTCTTTTACCGGCAATCCACTCAGTCCTCCGGCACCAATGTTTTTTACTGTATCTTTTGAGGTTTTCAGTCCTTCTCTACTGATAGTTGTGTTGGTAGCTATAATACCTGCCAACCTGGTTTCTTTAGCAATTTCAAGGATATCGTCTAGTTGATTATCTGTAAGATCTGGTGCAATCTTAAGTAAAATTGGCTTGGGAGCATCTTTGGCTTCATTCAAGCTTCTCAATCGGTTAAGTAGCCTGGTTAGTGGTTCTTTATCCTGCAACTCTCGAAGGCCAGGTGTATTAGGCGAGCTCACATTGACAACAAAATAATCGACATGAGGGTGTAACGCATCAAAGCATAAAGCATAATCGGAAAATGCCTCATCATTAGGCGTAACTTTATTTTTGCCAATATTTCCACCAACTACGATTTTGGAACTTCGTTTTCGCAATCTTTTCACCGCAGCCTCTACCCCTTCATTATTAAATCCCATACGATTGATCAAGCCTTCATCTTCAGGCAAACGGAACAACCTTGGCATTTCGTTACCCGCCTGGGGTTTAGGTGTTACTGTTCCTATTTCTATGAACCCAAAGCCCAATGCAGCCATATCTTTAAAATACTTCCCGTCCTTGTCAAAACCGGCTGCCAAGCCTACCGGATTTTTAAAATGCAAGCCAAATACATCCTTTGCCAGAGATGTATTTTCGTATTGAAAATTCTTTTTAAAAAGCCAACCTACAATTGGAAAGGAAAGGGTAAACTTCAACATTCCTACGGTAAAATGATGCGCTTTTTCGGGCGTCATCATGAACAAAAATGGCTTTAAAAGTAGCTTGTACAACATCTGTATTCTTCTTTGCGCCGAAAATAGAAAGAAAACTAAAAAGCAGGTTAAATTCCTGCTATGCTTTTAGACGCTAAAATTTTGAAAGGGAATAAATTACATTTGTCGATAAACCAAAACGCGTGAAAGAATATTTCACTTTTTCAAAAATCTAAACCTGTTATAATGCGCGTACTCCTTTTTCTTTTTGGGATGTTGATTTCTTCTATGGTGACCAGCCAGGTTACCTTTCCGGAAAATGATGTGGCGGACAAAAGAGACGGCACCTATGCCTTTACCAATGCAACCTTGCATGTGTCCTACAACAAGGTAATTGAAAATGGGACACTAGTTATTAAGGAAGGAAAAGTAGTCAGTGCAGGATCCGGCGTAAAAATTCCTGCTGAAGCTGTGGTTGTCGATTTGGAAGGAAAATCCATTTATCCTGCATTTATTGATTTGTATGCCAGTTACGGCTTGCCGGAAGTTGAAGCGACATCGAGAGAATGGGGAAGAAATCCGCAATATTTAACCGATAAGGAGGGACCTTATGCATGGAACGAAGCATTAAAATCAGAGTTTGATGCCGTTTCGGTCTTTCAACCCAATCAAAAAGATGCCAAAACCTGGAAAGAAGCAGGATTTGGTGCTGTTTTGAGTCACCGCCAGGATGGAATTTCAAGGGGATCAGCAACCTTGGTTTTAACAGGAGAAGGCAGAGCACACACAAATATTATCAAAGAAAAAAGCGGGCATTTTCTTTCTTTCAGCAAGGGTACATCCTCTCAGGCTTACCCCAGCTCCCTCATGGGATACATTGCCCTCATTCGCCAGACTTACCTCGATGGTAAGTGGTATGCAGAAACAGGTAAAAAAGAAGAAAAAAACCTATCCCTGGAGGCATGGAATAACCTGCAATCCCTACCTCAATTTTTTGACATCAATGACAAACTGGATATTTTCAGAATCCAAAAGATCGGGAAAGAATTTGGTGTGCAATACATCGCCAAAGGCAATGGAGACGAATACCAAAGAGTGGAAGACGTGAAAAAGACAGGGATACCCCTGATTTTACCATTAAATTTTCCCGAACCTTATGATGTCGAAAAGCCTTATGATGCAGACCTGATTAATCTTACAGACATGAAGCATTGGGAGATGGCTCCT
>JAGQWW010000449.1 GCA_020436955.1 Saprospiraceae bacterium
CATATCCATTTGCTCGCTCAACTGGGTTTTAAGCAAAAGACCTCCACTCCAGTCTGAAAATGACTGTTGTAGCATGTCATTGGTAGTATATTCTGCCAGGTTGTTATCACCCCATTGAGCATTTCTGAAATTAACATTTCTCGAAATGGATTGGTATTGGATACCAAGTGTCAATACACTGGTACTCGCTTTGTTGAGCCCCAGGTGATAGGCCGCACCTCCTGAAAATCCACTGTAGCCCATTTCAAGACTTCCGGCTTTATCAGAAAACATTCCAACACCAACACCTACCCAGTCATTTTTTCTGAAACCCTGAATAATTGGTGCGTCGATTCCAAAGGAAGGCGTCGTGTAAGGATTGCCTAAGTTTGAATTGCTTACAGCAGAACGCCATTGATCCCTGTAAATCCCGGTTACTCTAAAGGTACCTGAAAAGGAACCTGCAAAGGCCGGATTGATGTTTAGGGGGTTCATATCCCACAAGGTAAAATGCAGGTCCTGGGCGTTTGTCTGCACCAATCCCATTAAAAGTAAAATAAAAGAACTCAGTAAAGTCTTGAATTTCATATAAATAGGTAGTTGAAGATTTCAAAATGGTTTTCAAGCTTCTGTGGTTTTTCACATTAAAATTTTTGTAAAAAGCCCACCGCCGAAAGATATGTTTTTTTCATTAAACTTTTCAATTCATAAAGCTGCTTATCAGTTGCCTGACATTTACCGGCAGTCAATGTTAAATTGATGTACTTTAAGTGAAGAAATCTTTAAAATGGTTGCATTTCGTCGTAAGGAAATGCAAAATGGTCGCAAGTTTTGGGTCATACGGTAGTCCTATTCTTACATTTGGATTCTATTTAGCACGCGATGACCCAAAGCGACCAACAACACCTAGAATTCCTCAAAAGCGATGATCCTGCCAGCATGCAAGCTGTCTACGGAGATTTGCACCCTTTTGTTTGCCAAATCATAAGCAAATATGTATCTGATGTGGATACCGTAAAAGAATTGGCACAAAAAGTTTTTATCCGCCTTTGGGAAAAACGATATGAAATAGACATTTCCTATTCCCTCTCTGCCTACGTTAGGCGGATGGCCATCAACGAAGCCCTTTATTTTCACAGAAGAAAAAAGACTTTTGAAACAGAGTCCGAATTGTTACAAATTCAGGATGGAGATACCAATCATCCGGCCCACGTAACAGAAGCTTCTGACCTTGAATCTGCTTATAAAAAAGCACTTCAATTGCTCCCTCCAAAATGTAAAACCGTATTTGTCCTCTCCCGAGAAGAAGAATTGAGCTACAAAGAAATCGCTCACGAATTGTCCATCTCTGTTAAAACTGTAGAAAACCAAATGGGTAAAGCCCTGAAGATGCTTCGGGTTGCTTTGCAGGAATGGTTGTAGAGCGGTGTGCGGTTCGAGGTACGCGGTTTGCGGGATGCGTGGTGCGTGATGCGTGTTGCGGTTCGAGGTATGCGGTTTGCGTGATGCGTGGTGCGGTTCGAGGTATGCGGTTTGCGTGATGCGTGATGCGGTTCGCGGAATGCGGTTTGCGTGATGGGGGCAAAGGCCAACAGCCATTCTTCATCATATTATCTCAATTTCCTATATCTCACAGAAATGAAAAATCCATGACCTCTGACAGGATGGCGGTTGATAAAGGTCATTCCCGAACAGCGTTGAATATCTTTATTTTATGGAAGATTTTAAAAGGAAAGAGGTCAAAACCCTTATAAATTCCATACTTATGAAAAATATTCCGGTAACAGAAGTAATGACCAAAAACCTGGTAACCATTTCTCACAAAAGTTCCCTTGATGATGCGGAACGATTGATGCGCAAAAATCATATCCGCCACTTGCCTGTTGTTAAATCCGGAAAGTTGGTTGGTATTATCAGTTTGACTGATATACTTAGACTTTCTTTTGGTGATACGTACCAGGAAGACGAAGAAGTGGTTGATGTTGCTGTGTTCAATATGCTGACCCTTGAAAGTGTAATGGTAAACCATCCTACTACCATCAATATCAATCAGACCGTGATGGATGCAGCACAAATTTTGGCAGAGAAAGAATTTCACGCGCTTCCGGTAGTCGACGGAGAGAAAGTAGTGGGTATCGTTACCACTACAGATTTGATTAAGTTTTTTGTGAAAAATTTAAACTAGTTACATTTTTTTCCAAAAACGAATCAAACCAAGGGAACTAACCAATGCAACAGCTAAACCAATAATACCATTGGTGAAATCTCCATATATAAAATAGCCCGTGGCGAAAAGGGCACTATAGACCAGGAAAACTCCTAAAAACATACTTAGAATCTGAGTTGGGAGTTTTCCTGTGCCTTTTAGGTAAGTTTCCATTCCTGCTTCCTTCTCCAGTTGTTGTACCACCGGTTTCCAACCGTTTTTGTGTGGTTTTATCAATAAAAAGAAGGTGCGCAAGGTCTCCATATTGGTAGGTCTGGTCATTAAGGTGACTACTACCCAGGCAACGGTTGTTATGGCTACGCCAAGGACCAATTTTTCCCAATCTTCAAATACTGCATTGCCATTAAATCCGAAATGGAAAACCAGGGCAATTACAAAAGAAACCAACATGGCAGTAATTTCGCTCCAGGCATTGATACGCCACCAAAACCAACGCATAATGAATATCAACCCGGTTCCTGCACCAATTTGCAGCAGAATGTTGAAAGTGTCCAAAG
>JAGQWW010000450.1 GCA_020436955.1 Saprospiraceae bacterium
AGGGTAGTATCTGCAATACGCTCATCCATTTCAACCAAAGTTTTTGGAGGAGGAACGATTGCCATTTCACCTGGTTCCCAATTCAACGGTAGGGCAACTTTGTGCTTATCTGCTGCCTGCAATGCCTCCAATACACGCTGAATCTCAGCCATATTTCTACCTACGTTTAATGGGTAGTACATTATCAATCTAATAGTTCCTTTTGGATCGATAAAGAATACGGCACGAACAGCTGCTGTAGTAGCCTCACCCGGATGTACCATTCCATACAAATTGGAAACTTTCATATCCAAATCGGCGATGATTGGAAAGTCCATGTAAACGCCGGTATTTCTGCGTACATTTTCTACCCAGGCAAGGTGAGAATGTATACTATCAATACTTAGGCCCATCAACTTGGTATTTCTGTCTGTAAAGAATTTCTTTTCTACAGCAAATCCACTCATCTCAGTCGTACATACAGGGGTAAAGTCTGCAGGGTGTGAAAACATAACTACCCAGCTATCTTTATTATAATCTGAAAACTGGATAGTACCAGCGGTTGTGATAGCTTTAAAATCAGGCGCTTTATCGCCTATTCTTGGCATGGAGTAGTTCAATTCTGTTTGATTTTCCATAATATATTTTGTTATGTTGATTAGTAAAAAATTGACGTTTAATTGATTATTGTCATTTGACACTACAAAGTAAAAGCATCTTGAAATCAAAGAACGTGACGCGCATCACTGGGTGATTAGGATCACAAAAAGGCCTTTCCAGTGCTAGTGAGGTTACCCTTTTTGCCACCGGAAAGGCCTTATGTTTTTATTTCCTTTTTTAACTGTTGCGGAATGAATTCCTATATTCTTTTCGGTCGAACAGTAATGGTTTATTTTAAAAAGGAATTAGTGCCATTTTCTTAGAAACTGCATGAAATCAGCTTTCAAGTCAGCATAAATGCTTTTGAATGTTTCAAATTTTTCTCGGGATTCATCATGGTTGTACAAGCCGGCAGGCGTTTCGTCAGTGTCGTTACTCATCGCATATGCCAACGCTTGTTCGTGTACATTGATGTCATGGTTTAATTCGTCCAGCACCTCTTTTTGACGGATGAAACTGTTTTGAAAATGCTCAAGGCGTGGCATCATTTCCTTGATTCCTTTACCCACCAATTCTTCCAATTGATGTTCGTAAATTTTCAATTCATCTGCAAAGAAGTTCAATTCGTTGCGCCACACTCTGTGCTCGAAGTGCTGTGAGGTGATTTGCTTGGCGTTACTGGCTTTCATTTGTCTATTATTTTAAGTTTTATGAAATAGGGTTGCTTAAAAAAAAGAATAAAGGGCTATCCGGAAATAGCCCTTTTCCATAAATGAAAATCGAACAAAATATACTGAGTTGGGAGTACCTGTTGGCTACAAGTACTCCCGGATGTCATTACAATTCTGTAATCTGCTCAACGTATTCCGTGCGCTTCAAATCAGTAAGAACTAATTCCTTGTAACCACCCTGGATATTGATTACATTTTCAAATCCTCGTGATTTCAAAATACTTGCTGCAATCATGGAACGGTATCCACCTGCACAATGGAAATAATAAGTCTTATCACGATCCAGCGTATTCATGTTTCTGTTGATGAAGTCAAGTGGGAAGTTTACTGCACCAATGATGTGTTCAGCATTGTATTCACTCTCTTTTCTAACATCTAACAAATTCACTTTTTCGTTGTAGATTTTTGCAAATTCTTCTGCAGTTACCTGCTTCAAAGTATCAACTTCTTCACCTGCATTTTTCCATGCATCAAATCCTCCGTCCAGGTATCCGATTGGATTATCGTAACCTACACGTGCCAATCTTACTACTACCTCGTCTTCGCGACCAGGCTCAGCAATGAATAGAATAGGTTGTTTAAGGTCTGTAACCAATGCACCAACCCACATAGCGAAGTTGTCGTCAATTCCGATAAAGATTGAACCGGGGATGAAACCTTCTGCATAAACGTCTTGCAAACGGGTGTCAATCACCAATGCTTCTTCCTCTGCCCATGCAGCTTTGAATGCTCTTACACTCAATGCCTGGGTACCACGTTCACGCACATTTTCTATGCTGTCGTAACCCATTTTGTTCATCATGGCATTCTTAGGGAAGTATTGTGGTGGTTCAACCAAACCGGTAGTTACTTCTTTAATGAACTCGTTGCGAGTCATATCTGCGCGAAGTGCGTAGTTATTTTGTTTCTGATCGCCCAGGTAGCCCCAGGTGTCTTTACTCATTTTCTTACCACAAGCCGAACCGGCACCGTGACCTGGATAAACGATTACATCGTCTTCCAGAGGCATGATTCTGTTACGAAGACTGTCAAAAAGGAATCCGGCAAGGTCTTCTCTTGTAATTTCACCTTGTTTGATAGCAAGGTCAGGTCTTCCTACATCACCCAGGAATAGGGTATCACCGGTAAAAATTGCATAGTCTTTACCTTTCTCATCTTTCAAAAGAAAAGTTGTACTTTCCATGGTGTGACCTGGTGTATGCAAAACCTGGATGGTTACATCACCGACTTTCAACACCTCATTATCTTCTGCTACATATGCATCAAAATTAGGAACAGCTGTAGGACCAAAAACGATCTTAGCACCGGTTTTTTTTGCCAAATCCAGGTGGCCGGACACAAAGTCCGCATGGAAATGTGTCTCCAGCACGTATTTAATTTTGGCACCATCTG
>JAGQWW010000451.1 GCA_020436955.1 Saprospiraceae bacterium
AACTGAAAATTGAGACTTATTCCCTCGCGAAATGATAATACATCTTTAATACTTGTGTTTTGGGAAACCCCTGAATAACAGAAAAATATAAAGAAGATTTGAAGCAAAGTTTTCATTCTTGTTGGGTTTTGGATTTGTATCAAAAAAACTTAAACCATAGGATACTCTTCAAAAAAAATATCATCAAATGAAATGGGCTTATGAATAATAAATTCACAAGCCCATTTTTTATTCAAACCGCAAACCTCATCACGCATTCCGCATCACGCATCACACATTCCGCGTCACGCAAACCGCATCACGCAAACCGCACTACGCTCACCCTAGTCCCTAATAAAAGGATAGTCTTCCTGTACGTAGTTATCGGTGTACAATTCTTCGGCTGGTGGCCATGGTGATTCATCAGCGAATTTCAATGCTTGTTTGATTTCTGCTTTGATAGCATCTTTGATGGCATTGATTTCGTCTTCTGTTGCAATTTTATTATCCAGGATTCTTGATTCCAACACTTTGATTGGATCTTTATCCATGTATTCTTTCAACTCTTCCTTTGAACGGTAAAGGCCCGGATCCGATACGGAGTGACCTTTGTAGCGGTAGGTTTTGATTTCGAGGAAGTAAGGTCCTTTACCTGCTCTGATATGTGCAGCTGCTTTGGCAAGTGCATCATGCACAGATTCAGGGTCCATACCATCTACCGGTTCGCTTGGCATATCGAAGGCAGATCCAACTTTGTAGATATCGGTTACATTGGTGATACGCTCAACGGAGGTACCCATACCATAATGATTGTTCTCTACGATGTATAGCACAGGTAATTTCCAGGCCATAGCCATATTAAATGACTCATACAAAGCTCCTTGTCTTGAAGCACCGTCACCAAACATGGTTACACACAAATTGTCGGTGCCTTTATATTTTTCAGCGAAGCCGATACCGGTACCAATTGGAATTTGGGCTCCAACGATACCATTTCCACCAAAGTAATTGTGCTCTTTGCTGAAGAAGTGCATTGAACCACCTTTTCCTTTCACACAACCGGTGAACTTACCATACAACTCAGCCATACATTCATCGCTGGTCAAACCGCGCATCAGACCGATACCATGCTGGCGGTAAGCCGTTACGATAGGGTCTTCATGTCTAAGCGCTGATTTCAAACCGGCTGCAATTGCTTCCTGTCCAATATATACGTGCAAAAATCCACGAATTTTCTGTTGACCGTAAGACATCAAAGCTGCTTCTTCAAATCTTCTGATTCTCAACATCACTTCGTACCAATCCAGGTAAGTTTCCTTACTGAATTTTGATTTTGACGTCTTGCTGGTTTTTGCCTTACCATTGGTAGAAGCACCATTGCTTCTTGTAGTGGTTTTGGCAGTAGTTTTTTTATTAGTGACGGTTGCCATGCTACTTTTTGTTTTATCTACAATATGAGTCCGGCAAATTTACATATAACCTGCCGATTTAAAAATTGTAAGTGTAACAGTTTATGATTAAATGGGTTTCCACCATTCAAAATTTATTACTTGTTTATATTTCAATAGTGGAAATTTGTTTCTTTGAAGCGGCTTAAAAGATAAGTAATTATTAAAGAAAAATCCAGTTTGCACCTTAACAGCATCAAATTAACGGGTTTTAAAAATTATGCTTCGGAAGCATTCGAATTTTCCGAAAAAATGAATTGTATCGTTGGTCTCAATGGTATGGGTAAGACCAATTTGCTGGATGCTATCTATTATCTGTGCATGTGCAAAAGCCGTTTTTCCGGCACTGATCGCAATCTTTTAAGAAGAACAGACGAGGAAAAGTCTGATTTTTTCCGTTTGGAAGGTCATTTTTTAAAGAATGAAAAACCACAAAAAATTGTAGCCAAGGTCGCACCGCCGAAAAAGGAAATAGAAAAAAATGGGAGCGTTTATCCTCGCCTTTCAGATCATATTGGGCTTTTGCCTGTAGTTTTCATCGTACCTGATGATACCAATTTGTTGTTGGAAGGTTCTGAGAGTCGTCGACTACTCATAGACAATGTACTCTCACAAATGCACCAGGAGTACCTCATCAACCTGATGTCTTATAACCGAATTTTAAAACAAAGGAATGCGGCTTTAAAAGCATTTGCTGAAAAAGGTACTTATAATGCTTCCCTGATACAAACCTATGACCAGCAATTGATTGCTCCTGCTGCAATAATATTTTCCTATCGTAAGGAATTTGAATCCAATTTTTCCCCTTTGCTAGAAAACCTTTACAAGGAAATTTCTGGCGATGCTGAACCGGTTTCCTGTCATTATAAAAGCCCTCTATTAAAGGACGACCTGGAGACCATTTTGAAAGAAAACAAGGATAAGGACCGCATCATGGGGCGCACCACCAGTGGACTGCACAAGGATGACTTACAATTTAGTATGAAAGGATTTCCTTTAAAACGATTTGCTTCGCAAGGTCAATTAAAGTCTTTTGTACTTGCAGTAAAACTGGCTCAGTATGAAATACTTAGAAAAGAAAAACAAGAAAAACCAATCCTGCTCCTAGACGATATTTTTGACAAACTGGACGATAAAAGGGTCCAATTACTGCTGGAATTATTGCACCGCGATGACTTCGGACAGATTTTTTTAACAGACACCCATGAAGAAAGAGCAGAATCATTCGTCAGGGAATTTTCGGAAGATTACAAAAAGTATACGATTGAGCATGGC
>JAGQWW010000452.1 GCA_020436955.1 Saprospiraceae bacterium
CATACCTCATACTCCATACTTCATACTTCAAATCTCCAACTGCTCCTTCACCAACCTATAATAAGCGCCCTCTTTGGCTAAAAGCTCCTTATGATTTCCCTGTTCCAGTATTTCACCCTGATCCAGGACAATAATTTGGTCAGCATTTTTAACGGTACTCAATCGATGAGCAACGATCAGTACGGTTCTATTTTTAAAAAAGTGTTCGAGGTTGGTTTGGATTTGCTTTTCAGTCTGAGAATCCAGAGCATTGGTTGCTTCATCAAACAGCAGGAATCCCGGATTTTTGTAAATCGCGCGGGCTATTAAAATGCGTTGTTTTTGGCCGGCACTCAGACCATTGCCACTTGCACCGATTTTAGTCTGGAGTCCCAGGGGGAGATTGGCGATAAAATCTTCCAGCGCAGCTAATTCAATCGCCTGTTCCAGCCTTTTTTTATCTGGGGTAGTACCTATGGGATCCGATTCTGTAATATTATTTTGAATGGTGTCCGAAAATAAATATCCGTCCTGTAATACTGCCCCACAGTACTTTCTCCATTGTTCGGGGACTATTGCAGACAAGTTATGATTACCTATTTGGATCATCCCTTCACTTGGTTCATAAAAGCCTAACAGGAGTTTTAAAAGGGTTGTTTTTCCACTACCACTCTTTCCAACAATGGTCGTTACCTTTCCTTCGGGTATAGTCAGGTTTATATTTTTCAAGGCAAATGGTGCCAATGCATTGTATTGAAAACCTACTTTTTTAAAAAGGACAGCTTTATCATTAAGTTCCGATAAGTCTGTTACTGCAGTATTTTCCTCTTTCTGTTGATGGTGAATTTCCTGCATCCGGTCCAGGCTAATCTTAGCATCTTGCGCCTGCCGAATAAAACCAATCATTTGTTGAAGCGGCACATTGACCATACCAACGATGTACTGAACGGCCAACATCATACCCAGAGTCATCGTGCCGTGTACTACCGCCTGTGCTGCCAGAAAAATGATGAGGATATCTTTTAATTGAGAAATAAATATTGCTCCGGCATCCTGATATTGCCCGATGCCCAGCGAACGTAAATTGGCCCGGAAAAGCCGGGATTGAATTTCCATCCATTGTATTTTACGTTTCTCTTCGCTGTTTTGCAGCTTTATTTCTGGCATGCCCTGGATGATTTCAATAAGGGCTCCTTCATTTTCAGAAAGTTGTTGGAAGCGTTGGTAGTCGACTTGTTCTCTCTTTTTTAAAAAAAGAAAAATCCAACCAACATATAATACTGCACCTGCCAAGAATATCAGGAAAATCATCGGAGAATATACCAGTAACACAAGCCCAAAAAGTAGCAGGTTGAAAATGGAAAATAACACACCCAAACTGGCGGTAGTAAGAAAGTCTTCAATACGCTCATGGTCCCTAATGCGTTGTAACAAGTCACCGGTTAGCTTGGTATCAAAATACCGAAGTGGCAAGCCCATCATTTGCAAAAGAAAGTCGCCTATAATGCTGACATTGATCCGGGTGCCTATATGGAGTGTAATCCAATTTTGGATAAATCGCACGACCATTTGGCTACCAAACAGCACCAACTGGCCAATCAAAATCAGCCAGATAAAATTTATATCCTGATTTTGGATACCAATATCTACCAGTGCTTGCGTTAAAAAAGGAAATAACAACTGGATAATACTACCCACAATCAGCCCGATAAATAACTGGCTCAATAATTTTCGGTGGGGTTTAAGATAACCCAATAGAAAACTCAAACCCTTTCGTTGCTTTTTCTCGGGTTCATTGTCAAAAAACTCCATACCCGGTTCTAGCAACAAGGCTAACCCTTCTTCCCGACCTTGGCTCCAGTTTTTTAAAAAATCGTGGTGTAATAATTTTCGTTTTCCTACCGCAGGATCAGCGATATGGACATACTTTCTGTCCATTTTAAATACCACCACAAAATGTTCTTGCCGCCAGTGAACAATGCAGGGTAGGGGAGCATCAGACAATCCCGGCCTTTCATCATCAGAAGATCTGAATGGAATGCTAACAGGCATGGATTGCATTCCAATAGCTGTAGCTGCCATTTCAATACCCGCCAGACTCACCCCTTCCTTATCAAGGTGCGATTTTTCCCGCAATGCTTCCAGGGTATACCTTTGTCCGTGGTATGCAGCTACCATTTGCAGACAGGCCGGACCACAGTCCATAGCATCATGTTGTGGGAAAAATGGGAACATCCGTAATAAATTGACCACTATAATATTTTAAAAAAAGGAAGGATGCCCGATAAATCCAACTTTTGTCTGACAAATGTTAAAAAGCACTACAGCACCTCCGCTACTACAAAGGTGCTACCACCAACATAGATCAAATCTTTTTCATTAGCGTTGGATGTAGCTTCAGCTAGTGCTGATTGCACACTTGGGTAGGTCTGCCCATGAAGATTAAATTTTGCAGCCAATGTCTGTAAGGAAGAAGCATCGAGCCCTCTAGGGATATCGGGTTTGGCAAAATAATAGGTTCCTTCAGCCGGAAATAAGGCAAGCATTTTATCCAGGTCCTTGTCATTTACTGCACCCATCACAATATGCAATTTTTCCCGGGGCATGGTAGCTAATTGTTGCATGGCCCAATCCAACCCTTCCTTGTTATGCGCTGAATCAGCTATAATGGTTGGTTTGGAACCCAACACTTCCCATCGCCCCATCATGTTGGTTAG
>JAGQWW010000453.1 GCA_020436955.1 Saprospiraceae bacterium
ATTTTAGTTACCTAGAAAAGATTATTATTAATTAATATTCAGTATGTTATATTCCCTCCGGTTATTCATCACTCCCCATCCCCCAAAACATCAACTACTTCTCTAAAACTTTCTAACCCGATTTCCAGGTTTTCGATTATCTCATTGGCTAAGATATCCGGGTCGGGTAGGTTGTCAAGGTCAGCAAGGCTTTTGTCTTTGAGCCAGAAGATGTCAAGGTTGGTTTTGTCTCGGCTGAGGATTTCCTCGTAGCTGTATTTTCTCCAGCGGCCTTCAGGATTTTCTTCGGACCAGGTTTCCTGGCGGTCTTCTCGGTTGTCTGGATGGTAACATTGGATGAAGTCCTGCAGGTCCTCTAACTTCAATGGGTTCTTTTTCAGCGTATGGTGTATGTTGGTGCGGTAGTCGTAAATCCAAACTTCACGGGTCCAGGCTTCTTTGGCGCCTGGGCGATTGTCGAAGAAAAGAACATTGGCTTTTACACCATGTGCATAAAAAATACCGGTAGGGAGTCTGAGGATGGTATGCAAGTCGGTTGACTGCATCAATTGTTTTCTAACCGTCTCTCCGGCTCCTCCTTCAAATAAAACATTGTCCGGGAGAACCAAAGCCGCTTGTCCGTTTTCTTTCAAGAGGGTGCGGATATGTTGGAGGAAATTGAGCTGCTTGTTGGAGGTGGTAACCCAAAAGTCCTGGCGATTGTAGGTGAGGTCCTGTTTTACCTGTTCTCCACTCTCATTGGTGATGGTCATACTTGACTTTTTACCAAAGGGTGGATTGGCAAGCACATAATCAAAACGGTGTCCTTCATCGGCAACCAGGGCATCGGCAGAAGAAATGAAAGTATCGCCATCAATTTCTCCAATGTTGTGCAAAAACATATTCATCAAGCACATTCTGCGCGTATTGGCTACGATTTCATTGCCGTAAAAGGTCTTGTTCTTTAAAAACTCCTTTTGGTCTCTATTGAGGTCGTGGTTTTCAATTATCCAATCGTAAGCAGCTAAAAAGAAACCTCCGGTTCCACAGGCAGGATCGGTGATGGTTTTCATGGGGTTTGGCTGTACACAGGCTACCATCGCTTTAATCAAAGCTCTGGGTGTAAAGTATTGCCCGGCACCTGACTTGGTATCTTCTGCATTTTTTTCCAGGAGACCTTCGTAGATTTTTCCTTTCAGGTCGGCCCCCATCATGCTCCACTTTTCCTTGTCGATCATATCGATAAGTTTGTAAAGCTTGGCGGGGTCTTGGATTTTATTCTGGGACTTTACGAAGATTTGACCCAATATGCCATGAGTTTTGGATAACTCACGAAGCATTTTAGTGTAATGCAATTCAAGCTCAGCACCTCTTTTGCTTTTTAAGCTTTCCCAATCATATCCTTCAGGTACATTGATATTCCTATTGTAAGGAGGCTTGGCAAATTCATCTACCATCTTTAAAAACAACAAATATGTCAGTTGCTCAAGGTAGTCGCCATATCCGACACCATCGTCTCTTAATACATTGGCAAAACTCCAGACTTTTGATATGATACTTGATTCGTTGGTCATTGTTTTTTGTTTTTTGGATATACTTTAAATACCACTGGTTCGAATAAGACTTGATTCAAGTCTTTTATTTCAAACATATCAGCTGTATTTTTCTCCTTGTCGTAATTGTAAAGTCGGTAAATAATGTAATTATCAGGATTTTGTAAGGCAAATGCTTTTTCATTCTGGGTATAATAAAATGGAGTTCTACTATCACCAGGTGTAGTTTTTACTTCAATGTATTTCGATTCGCCGTTTTCATCAAAGGATAGGATGTCATACCCTTCACCATCTAGCACTTTTCTAACTTTTTCTGAAAGGTCATGTAAACCAAGCTCCCCTAATCTTTTTTTCTCAAACTCAATGACCAAAGCTTCACCTGCATCGCCTAACTCAGTATTTTCAATTTGCTCTTGAATAAAATCAACCTTTACGTCTTCGAAATTAGCTTCATTATGAGGTATTTCATCATAACCTTTAGCAGGGAAATATCCTTTTTTTATAGAATTTGAAATGACCTCTTTTGGCTCCCTTTCTCCCCAGGCCAATTCAATTAATCGGTCATATGTTTCAAGATTTGAAGAAATGAATTTAAAAGAAACTTCTAAAAGAGAATCCCAATCAAAATTGTCTAATTCTGAAATGGGAATTGCTTTCCAACTTAATTCTTGAGGAATATTTTGTTTAATTATTGCTTTTTGTTCATCATTTAAAGTAGAGCTACTTTCATAATGATAATCCAATTTGTAAAGCAATTCTTTTGATTCGCCATCTACTCCTACAGTAAAGAAAATATGTTTTTTATCATGCCCAGTCCTGTATATCCTGGCCCATGTATAAGCTTTGAATTTCGTTACTGTTGCTCTACCATCGGGGGTGCTTATTGACCCTATTTGATTCCACCTTCTAGAGTTGCTTGTTTCAAGTCCAGGAATTCTTTTGACAATTTGATTTGACCAAAACTTTGTTTTGTTTCCTAAAGTATCCATGATTTTCTCTTTAGCAGAGAAATGTTCAAGATTATTTTTGTCGTAAACTACATTTGCCCATTTATATAAAAACTCTATTTCATCTGGTCGAAAAAAATCGAACTCAATTTTAGGTTTTGATTTTTCAATTTCATAGTAAGCTTCATAATTCTGAACATCTGTCCAAAA
>JAGQWW010000454.1 GCA_020436955.1 Saprospiraceae bacterium
AGGTTTGAAATGTTCCCCACCCAAGACTTTTAGATTTTACCAGGTCCTTGTATTCTGTTACCCGTTCTTTCCAAAACATGACACCGGTTCCGTCACATGCACTGCAGGTAACCGGCTTGTAATAATAATCCTGACCAAATGTCAAATGGCTAATCAAAAGCAGTGAAAATAGAATACGGAGTTCCTTCATTGGTTTTTGGTTGCTATATGAGATTAAAAATGATAAAAGTAGGGTGCTAATACAGGATTTGCAAAGTGTTGTTAGAAATCAGTTAAAATTCGCCTTGTAAAGGCATTCAACTTGCGGTGCATTCAATCATGCATCAAAGGTTTATCAAAAACGATTCCTAACAGGGTCACTTTGAGATGATTTTTATCGCTAAATGTTAAAAAGAAATTTATTCGCGTCAATTCAAAAATGCATAATGTTGGAAGGTGTACCTTCGGCCTTCAATTTTACAACTATGAAGCTTTTTTATACCTCTCTTGCGTTCCTTTTTATTGGATTGTTAGCCTGTGGTGCATCACAGGAAAGTCAAACGACCCAACCGGAAGAAAACTCTACCGTCGCAGTAGTCAATCCAACGTTGGATACTTCCATTCTTTCCATAGCCTACCTGACCGGAAAATTTGAGCCGGCAGGACACGTGGGATTTGTAAAAATTGAAGCAAAATATTCAGATGGTTCTGAAATGTGGTTGAGAAAAGAAGCGTATGAGGCTTTTTTAAAAATGCACGCAGCCGCATTGAAAGATGGCATCAACCTTCGGATTATCTCTGCTACCCGCAATTTTTATCGCCAAAAGCAAATATGGGAAGCCAAATGGACCGGTACCCGCAAAGTTGAAGGAAAAGACCTTTCAGTAGCCCTTCCCAAAGCAGGAGAAAGAGCGTATAAAATTTTAGAATACAGTTCCATGCCGGGCACTTCCCGCCATCACTGGGGCACCGACATCGACCTAAATAACCTCGAACCATCCTGGTTCAAATCAGGTGAAGGAGCCAAAATCTACGCCTGGCTCGATGCTCATGCCAATGAATTTGGATTCTGCCAACCTTACACCAAAAAAGGTGAAGACCGTCCCTTCGGCTACAACGAAGAACATTGGCACTGGTCCTACGTCCCTATTTCCAAACCGCTCACAGAATTTGCCCGCCAAAACCTCACCAACGACATGATTGAAGGCTTCAAAGGCGCAGAGGCAGCCGGAGAAATTGATGTGGTTGGCAAGTATGTGTTGGGCGTTGGGGGGAGATGTCTTTAGGGCTTTTAGCTATTGGCTTTTGGCCATTGGCTTTTTTGTTTGAGACGTTGCGCCTTTAGTGGTGAAATGTTCTCACCGCTAAGGGCGCAAAGGACGCTACGTAGTAGTTGTGATATTGGTAATTCGTCACTCGTATTTCGTCATTCGTAACTTGACAAGCAACCAGCAACCAGATACCAGCAACCAGCCCCTACTCCCCAATCGTACCAATTTCTACCCCTTCTGAGTAGGCGACTTTTATGTTCTGTTCGTGGAAAGCTTGTTTGATAGACTTGTTGACATCGTATACTATTTGCCAATAATGGTCCGGCTCACAATAGGGCCTTACGCTTAGGATGATGCTGTGAGAATCAAAAGTGAGTATACCAATTTCAGGTTCCGGATCTTTTAGCACCAGCGGATGTTGTAGCACTGTTTCCTTTAATAGTTTCTCTACTTTTGGAAAACTCTCTTCATAGGGCATGGTCACTTCCAATTCTACCCTGATGTGTCCTTTTTGGGAAAAGTTGGTAACGATGCCGTCAATAACTTGCCCATTTGGAATGATCAAGGTCTTATGACCAGGCGTGCCGATGATGGTATTGAAAATCTGAATTTCTTCCACCTTCCCGAATTTTTCCTGGACTTCTACCCAGTCTCCTACACGATAAGGTTTGAAAATGAGTATCAGGATACCGGCTGCAAAATTGCTTAAGGAACCTTGTAGCGCCAGACCTACTGCAAATCCTGCAGCGGCTAAGACACCTATCAAAGATGCTGTTTCGATGCCTATCATGCCGGCAACGGTCAACAAAAGGAAAACCTTTAAAGCAACATCCAATAAAGAGACAAGGAAGGAAACGATCTCTATATTAAAATTGGCTTTTTCAAGGGAAAGCTGACTTACCTTTCTAACCTTTTTTATCAGCCAAAATCCAATGATAAGTACAAGGATGGCCAGTATGAGTTTCGGCCCAAATTCCATGGCCAACTCAATGGCCTTATCTGCATATTTAGTAAGGTCTCCCATCTACAGTCAATAGTGTTATTAGGCTATATTTTTACAATTACCAACTACCTCCGGCACCACCGCCACCAAAGCTTCCGCCGCCAAATCCGCCGAAACCTCCACCACCAAATCCGCCTCCTCCGCCACCGGAGTTCCAGCCACCGCCACCGCCACCAGGACCCAAAATAATCCAACCGCCGCGGTCACGTTCGTAACGACCACCACCGCCATATCCTCCACCGGAATCTGAATTTTTAGCAATGATGATAAATATGATGATGAAGAAAATGACCAGCAGTACGATAAGCGCAGTGGGAAATTCTCCGTCTCCTCCGCCATCTCCCTGGTATTCCCCATTTCCGAGTTGTATGATTACATCTGTTGCCCTGTCAAGACCACCGTAATAATCTCCATTTTTAAAATATGGGACAATGA
>JAGQWW010000455.1 GCA_020436955.1 Saprospiraceae bacterium
AAAGTCATGTTGAAAAAAAATTATCTGCAGCTTAAAATTATTGGCGGGAAGTTTTGTTTCAAGGTAATCTTTTAAAAACTTTGTGCGCCTTTTTAAGTTAGGACTATTATTACAATCATCTAAATACAAATCATAATGTCAGTACTTGTCAACAAGCACTCAAAAGTAATCGTACAGGGTTTTACAGGAAAGGAAGGTACTTTCCACGCAGGTCAAATGATTGAATATGGAACCAATGTGGTAGGAGGAGTTACTCCGGGTAAAGGAGGCCAAACTCACCTGGATAAGCCTGTTTTTAATACTGTGGCTGATGCAGTAAACCAGGCTGGTGCAGATACTTCCGTAATTTTTGTTCCACCTGCCTTTGCTCCTGATGCTATTATGGAAGCTGCTGAAGCAGGTATCAAAGTTATCATTTGTATTACCGAAGGAATTCCTGTGCAGGATATGGTAAAGGTTAAGGATTATCTAAACGACTTCGATTGTCGTTTGGTTGGACCTAACTGTCCGGGTGTAATTACTCCGGGTGAAGCTAAATGTGGTATCATGCCAGGTTTCATTCATAATCCAGGTAGAATTGGTATCGTTTCACGCTCAGGTACCCTTACCTATGAAGCAGTAGATCAGGTTACTAAAGCCGGATTAGGTCAATCAACCTGTATCGGTATTGGTGGAGACCCAATCATTGGAACTACTACTAAAGAAGCAGTAGAATTGTTGATGAATGATCCTGATACAGATGGTATCATCATGATCGGTGAGATTGGAGGAAGCATGGAAGCTGATGCTGCGCACTACATCAAAGAACATGGTACCAAGCCAGTTGTAGGTTTTATTGCAGGTCAAACTGCTCCTAAAGGAAGAACCATGGGACATGCGGGTGCTATCATCGGTGGAAAAGAAGATACTGCAGAAGCAAAAATGAAAATTATGGCAGAGTGTGGTATCCACGTAGTAGATTCACCGGCACAGATTGGAAAAACAATGAAAGACGCGCTTGATGGCGTGCTTGCCTAATAATTAATTACGATTTGCGGTCTACGATTTACATTTTCGGAGTTCTCTGAATTCGTAAATCGTAAACCGTAAGCTGTAAATCCCTTCCCTTTGAATACTCAACGCCTGACACTCAATTGCTTGGGTAAGCTTTTGGTTCTTGACCAGCCAATAGTGATGGGTATTCTAAACGTTACGCCAGATTCTTTCTTTGATGGCGGTCAATACCAACATATAGCTGAAATTGTAGGACGAGCCAGTCAAATGATAACTGATGGTGCAACTATCCTGGATATTGGTGGATTGTCAACCCGTCCC
Source organism: Saprospiraceae bacterium (assembly GCA_020436955.1). Classification (GTDB taxonomy): domain Bacteria; phylum Bacteroidota; class Bacteroidia; order Chitinophagales; family Saprospiraceae; genus JAGQWW01. The sequence continues at coordinate 1,315 of JAGQWW010000455.1, forward strand.
GGTTCAGCACCGGTTTCTCCCAATGAAGAAATGGAACGGGTAGTGCCGGCTATCAAGGCCATAAAGGATAAATTTCCTGAAGCCATAATCTCTATTGATACTTACCGAGCAGCTGTTGCCCGGGCAGCTGTAGAAGCAGGAGCCTCCATTATCAATGATGTATCAGGCGGAGAAATGGATGATCAAATGTTTGATTTGGTTGCAACACTAAAAACCCCTTACATCCTTATGCATATGCAAGGAACGCCGGACCAAATGCAGAAGGATCCTCATTATGAAAATGTTACACTGGATATAATGAGAAGTTTGGTTAAACGCGTTGGTCGGTTGAGGGCATTGGGAGTAAAGGATATAATTCTGGATCCTGGATTTGGGTTTGGAAAAACACTCGCCCACAATTTTCAATTGTTAAAAGAACTACACACGTTTCAAATACTGGATCTCCCCATTCTGGCCGGTATTTCCCGCAAATCTATGATTTGTCGAACCCTGGGTGTTTCTCCTGCAGAAGCACTAAACGGTACCACAGCCCTTCATATGGTTGCATTGCAACAAGGCGCAAAAATTCTTAGAGTACATGATGTAAAAGAAGCAATGGAAGTGATCACCCTTTTTCAAGCTTTGGAGCAGGCTTGATTTCCTTTTTTAAAAAATAAATTCCAATAGCTGCCAAAGGTCCGAGGAAGTGTGGGAACCTGAAAATGGTTTCAGGCAACCAATGGGAAATTGATTCCTGCCACATTTCAATATAAAAGTTGGACCAGATGCGGGCAATAGAAGTGGAGAATCCCCAGAATACTGCATAGCCTAAAAAGTAAACTTGCCACTTACCCGGTAGAAAAATTCCGATGGCAACTGCAAAATCCATTATGGCCGCTGTTTTCAAGAATAAAAAGGCTTGTTCGTTATTTACCCCTAAGATACTGATGACCATTTGGACAAATTTCCCTGGTACGGGATAATAACCGACGGCATAAAGGCCATGACAGGTGAAGGTTAATGCAATGACAATTTTTAAAAGGAAAGTGAATCTAGCCTTCAATAAATACCCTTTGAAAGCATAGATCAGAAAGGCAAAAGATGAAAATTGTAAAGTGTACTCAAATAGTTGACCCAAACTAAAAAAGGCAACTTTCAAATAGCATAAAGCAAGGAAGAAGAGCATTCCGGTCGCTATCCATAATAAGGGATTGGTAAGCTTTTTAAACCTCGGGTACAGCAGGACCAACATAGCCAGCAGTGCATAAAATACCCCCATCCATTGCACACCTGATTGTATGTAATAATCAGCTTTAGGGCTCGAAACATAATCACCCCAAGTCATTCCCAACCAATTTTCAACAGGGTATTTCATCCAGTCTTCTTC
>JAGQWW010000456.1 GCA_020436955.1 Saprospiraceae bacterium
TAAATCAACCCGTATGGGGGTCGACAAAGGTGGATTGTTATATCATGGTATTCCCCAAAGAGAATTTGCCGCACGACTGGCCAATCAATATTGTAAAAATGTCTTTCTAAGTGGTCGCCAGGGGCAGCATGAAATCGCTACAGATGAGTTTCCGGTTATTGAAGACACCTACTTAGGCTTAGGTCCTTTTGGCGGTATCCTTTCTGCTTTTAGAGAATATCCGGATAAAGCCTGGTTGGTGATGGCTTGCGATTTACCACTTGTAGACGATATGGTTTTACAAAAACTGGTTTCACAGCGCAAACCCGGAAAAGTAGCTACTGCCTTTCATAATCCTGCTACCAAATTTCCCGATCCTCTTTTGACTATCTGGGAACCAAGAGCCTACCCCCGCCTGTTACAATTTCTGGCCCAAGGCTACTCCTGTCCGCGCAAAGTTCTCATTAACAGCAATATACAAGAAGTGGATAGTGGTGATGGGAAATTCCTTCGCAACGCAAATACACCAGAAGAAGCAAAGTTAATCAAGCAACTATTGGATGCAGGCGCATAAAATGCTTATCTTGTAACAATTAACCAACTGCTTAGAAAAATCGAGCCGGTAAGCCTTTACCGGAAAATAAAAAATCATAACCATGGGATTTCTGAATGAATTGAAAAAGGTCTTTTTTGGAGCTAAGGCAGTTTCAAAATCTGCTGCTGATAAAGCTGTTGAAACAGGAAAAGAAAAAGCTGCAGAATTTGCAGACAAAGCAAATGAAGCAACTGATAAAGCATTTGAAAAATTGGATGCCTTGACACAGGATGCCGGTAAAAAGGCTGGAGAAACCTGGGAAAAGACCAAAGATTTTGCAGAAGACATAGGGGAGAAAATCCTGCAAACCTCAGATGATCTGATGGAAAAAGCTGAAAAGAAATACGAAGACTTTTTGAAGGAAGACGAGCCCTCTCCTACTCCGACGGAAGAAGCTCCAAAAGAACATACCGCATTTGCCAAAGAATTTGGCGATGAGCCGGCTCCTGGCAGCAAAACTTCAGAATCGTTGGAAAAATTAGGAAAAAAGGTGATGAACACTTCTGAAGAGATCGGGAAAAAGGTCATTGAAAAGTCAGATGAAATCAATGAACACCTGGCAGAAAAAGCCGGTGAAGCCTGGGAAAAAACCAAAGACTTTTCAGAAAAGGTAGGCTCTCAATTATTTGAAAAAGGGTCTGACCTGTACGAAAGAGCCAAAAAATATGCAGAAGAGTCGGGAGAAAAGCTGGAAGATTTGATTGAAAAAGCAAATAAAGCTGCAGCCGAAGCAGAAGCGAAAGTACAGCAGAAAGGCTCAGAGTTTTCCGAAAAGGTCCATGACACTTCAGAGACTTTCTTTGATAAACATGATGACTTTTTTGAAAAAGCAAAACGCTACGCTGATGGTGACAACCATGCTTTTGACAAAAAGCCTCGTATTATTGTCAACCCCGACGACAAAACCAATGTAACCTCCAAAGAGGAGCAACTCAATGACTTGTTGGAAGGTCCGGACAACACAAAAGGAAAAGGAAATATCAAAGGTTTCGACGATACTGATGGCGATGGCGACTCATTAATTGATGACGCTATCGTTGAAGAATAATAGACAGATTAAGGTTTAATAACTAAATGGGTCCATACGGAAAAGAAGATTGGTTCCTCTGAAAATGAACATTTTAAAGATTTGAAAGACAACTAATATCTTTCTTCTCCGTATTATTGCACTGGGTTCCTGATTTAAAAGAGATGTATTGATTGAGGAATTTAAAATGCACCCATGTACACGATCATCCTTGCATTCCTAACAGCCTTTGCGCTCACGTACAATGCTATACCCAGCATTATACGAATCGCCAGGATCAAAAACCTGACAGATGAGCCAAACGAACGGAGGTCTCATTCCGAGAGTACACCCTCTCTTGGGGGTATAGGTATTTTTGCAGGCGTATTGTTCTCCACCATCCTTTGGACTCCCTTTTATGTTTTTGGAGACTTGCAGTACATCTTATGTGCTTTTATCATCTTGTTTCTTATTGGAGCAAAGGATGATATCGACCCTATTACTCCCTATAAAAAGTTGATAGGACAGATCCTTGCAGCTTCCATTTTAGTTTTCAAGTCCAATGTAAGGCTGACTAGTTTACAAGGTATCTTCGGATTTTATGAATTGCCAGACTTCGTTTCCATACTATTATCCATTTTTACTATTCTGGTTATCATCAATGCATTTAATCTAATTGACGGTATCAATGGATTGTCCGGAAGTATAGGCACCCTAATTTCATTTACCCTCGGCTCCTGGTATTACCTGACCGACCATCTGGAATTGGCTATTTTGTCATTTGCTCTGGCCGGATCACTGATTGCCTTTTTAAAATTTAATGTAACCCCTGCGAAGATATTCATGGGCGATACAGGGTCACTATTCCTGGGGGTCGTCTGCGCTATATTAGCCATAAAATTTATTGAAATTCAAAATGCAATGGAGCCGGGATCACCGTTTGCCATAAAAGCTGTACCTGCTGTTGCCATTGGAATTTTGATATTACCCTTATTTGACACCCTACGAGTATTTACTACGAGAGCCCTCAAAGGTCGCAGCCCATTATCGCCTGACA
>JAGQWW010000457.1 GCA_020436955.1 Saprospiraceae bacterium
TCCAGTATGTCCTTAAAGAGCAGAATAAAGAATTAGAAAAGGAAATCAGAAGAAAAACTGTAAGAAAAGTAGTAGAATTGGTCAATCAAAAAGTCGATAAATAAAATTACACACTATGCCAAGATTGTTTACTTTGCTCCTGATGGCGCTTCCTTTCCTTGCCTTTTCACAGGATCTAACCTATTTGCATTGCGGACATTTGATTGATGCCAATACCTTCGAACGACAAGCTGAAATGACAGTGGTGGTGGAAGGTGGCAATATTAAGGAGGTATTAAAGGGATATCAAAAAGCACCCGCAAACGCCAGTGTAATTGATTTAAAAAATAAAACTGTATTACCGGGCCTAATGGATATGCATGTGCATATTGAATTTGAGACCAATCCTGACCGATACCTACAGCGTTTTACCTTAAATGATGCCGATGTTGCATATCAGGCTGCTGTATTTGCAGAAAGGCTATTGATGGCAGGTTTTACTACAGTAAGGGACCTGGGAGGTTCAGGGGTTAATGTATCGCTTCAAAGAGCCATCGATCGTGGATTTACAAAAGGTCCAAAATTATATACAGCATGTAAAAGTATAGCTGTAACAGGTGGTCATGCAGATCCTACAAATGGTGCCAGACAAGGGATTTATGATTATCCGGGTCCTGAAGTGGGCGTTGCAGACGGTCCGGAAGAATGTAGAAAAGCAGTGCGCCAGCAGGTGAAAAATGGTGCTGATATGATTAAAATAACAGCAACTGGCGGTGTATTGAGTGTTGCAAGAGACGGATACCGACCTGCGTTTACCCTGGAAGAAATTCAGGCTATTGTTGAAACTGCCAATGATTTTGGCATCCATGTGGCAGCACATGCACATGGTGATGAGGGGATGCGTAGGGCAGTAGAAGGAGGAGTCACCTCCATAGAGCATGGTACCTTGATGAGTGAAGAAACGATGGATTTGATGGTGAAAAAAGGCACCTGGTATGTGCCTACGATCACTGCAGGAAAAGCAGTGGCTGATTCTGCACTGATTCCAAATTATTATCCTGAAGTGGTTGTCCCAAAAGCATTAGCCATTGGGCCTAAAATTCAATCTACCTTTGAAAAGGCATATAAAAAAGGCGTTAAAATAGCATTTGGAACAGATTCCGGTGTTTTTGCCCATGGTAAAAATGCATTGGAATTTCAGTACATGGTAGAAGCCGGGATGCCACCTGCTGAAGCTATAAAATCTGCAACCGTAAACAGTGCTGAATTGCTTGGAATTAGTGAAAAAGTAGGAACCATCTCAGCAGGTAAATTAGCAGATATCATTGCTGTAAGTGGTAATCCGCTAGACGATGTTACCACCTTGCAGGATGTAAAGTTTGTGATGCGCAAAGGAGTGGTGTATAAAAATCAAAATTAATCTGGTCAGCATACACCAAAACCAGGTACGGATTGCATCTGTAGTTCAAACAGCTTAAAGTTTACAGCATCATGTCTAACAGACGCACCATATTTGATATTTATAAGTCCAAAGATTTTTCCAGAGAGCCGGCTCCTGAAGCCTGGAACCGAATGGAAAAACGGTTGGATGAAAAGCCAATTCACGGACGACTTTACTTTTGGAATAAGTTTTCTATTGCAGCGACCTTCCTGTTGTTGGTAGGCGTAGCCGGTATGACTACCTGGGTATTAAGAAATCAAGGTAATGGTCCTCAATTTGCCTCCTTGTATTCGCCTGTTCAAATGGTTGAGGATCTCAATTACATGGATGATTACAACAGCTATAAATCTGAATATGCTGTCCTTCAGCAATACAAAAAAGCCTTTAAAGATATTTTTGATGCTTTGCAGCCTGACGATGCTGCCTATGCCGATGCAAGTGCTGGTTCGGATAAACCCAATGCAGCTGCTGAAATGATAGATGCAAAAGCAAACGAACCGATGGCATATAACAAAAAGAGAATGGGCTTGACCAATGCGGAAATGCCAGTCCAACGCCAGGTAATTCAATCAGATTTGAATGAAGATTTTGCCTGGCTTCCGGGCCATTGGAAAGGCCAATTAGGAAATGAGACCTATTATACCGATTGGAAAGTGAAGGATGAAAACACCCTTGTCGGAAAAGGCTACACCCTGCAAAAAGATGATACCCTCATCAAGGAAGAGGTTGCACTGAAACAAATTGGAAACGAAGTATACCTCGTACAAACTTTTGCCAAAAACAATTACTCCAATCAGTTCGAAATGACCCTTGCTGCTGCAGATGCAGAATGGATTTTTACCCACCGAAACGAAAGGGTTTTACTCGAAAGAGAAGGTGCCAACTTCTACCAAATGCAATATCTCAACTACGGTGGTGATGAAAACGGTGAGAAGGTACAGCGAAAGTCGAAAATGTATAGGGAGTAGTTGGATTCGGTAGCCGGAATACGGTAGCCGGTGGCCGGAATACGGTGGCCGGATTTTGGGTTTCCGGTTTGCGAGACCTGAGATTTTTGGGTTTTTTAGTTTGGGAAGACTTCCTAGTTTCATCTGATTTCACTTAAAAGCCAAAAGAATCACCCCCCAACCCCCTCAAGGGGGCGGCATATTGGGAAGACTCCATCCTTCATCTTCCATCCTCCATACTCAAAC